>CAZVNY010000035.1:0-11655 GCA_964628785.1 uncultured Thiobacillus sp. | reverse complement strand
TGCTGCAACAGGGTGGTCATGAGGAAGAGGCCACCGGCCACCAGGGTGAAATTGACCAGCTGCAGTACCGCCCCCTGCACGCCCTGCAGGTTGAAGGCGGCGACCCCCAGCAACACCAGGCCCACGTGGGACAGGCCGGAATAGGCCAGCATGGCCCGCAGGTTGGTCTGGGCCAGGGCCGCCACGGCGCCATAGAGCAGACCGAAGGTGCCCAGGCCCGCCAGCAGCCAGTGCATGTCCTGGGCAATGTCCGGGGCCAGGGGCACCACAAAGCGGATCAGGCCATAGGCCCCCAGCTTGAGACCGGTGAGCAGGCTCACCGCCGCCACCGGGCCCTCCATGGCCATGAGGGGCAGCCAGGTATGCAGGGGAAAGACCGGCATCTTCACGGCAAAACCCAGCAGCAGGAGCAGGAACACCACCCACTGCAGATCCTGCGAGACATAGGTACCCAACAGCGTGGTCAGATCGAAGGACAGACCGTCAGGCAGGCCCAGGCCGTTGACATCGGCCTGGTTGAAGGCCAGCAGGATGAAGGCGAACAACAGGGGCACGCCGCCCAACAGCATCACCAGGGTGTACTTGGTGGCGGCATAGTTGCGCTGGGGTCCCGCACCCCACAGGCTGGTGAGGAAGAAGAAGGGGACCAGGGAGAGCTCCCAGAACAGGAAGAAGAGCATGGTGTCCACGGCACAGAACACGCCCAGGGTGGCGCCGGCCTGGAGCAGCAGCAGGCTGTGGTACAGGCGGGGCAGGTTTGCCACGCTGTTCCAGGAGACCAGATGCACCCCCAGGAAGAGCAGCACGGTGGCGGGCAGGAAGAGCACGGAAATGCCGTCCACGCCCACGGCATAGTCGATGCCCAGGCTGGGGATCCAGGGGGCACGGGCGGTCATCTGGAAACCGGCCTGGCTCGGCACAAAACCCGCCAGCACCACCAGGGTGAGGATGAGGGCCAGGCCGTTGACCGCCAGGGCCAGCTTGCGCACCTGGTCCGCCTGGGGCAGCAGCCAGGCCAGCAGGGCCCCCAGGGGGTAGAGCAACAACAGCAGGGTGAGGACGTCAGCCATGACCGAACCTCCCTGCCAAGGCGCGCATGGGGGCCTCCACCAGATCCAGCCAGGGCGCCATGTGGAAGCCCGCAGACAGGATCACCACGGCCAACACCACGGCGATGAACCATTCCAGGCCCGTGGCCCGTTCCACGGGTACCTCCCGCTCCGCCGGGGCCGGCGCCAGGAAGGCGCGCTGGAAGGCCCAGAGCAGGAAGCCCGCGGCTGCCACGTTGCCCAGGGCGGCGCCTACGGAAGGCAGGGCACCGAACTGGTGGATGGCGGCCTCCAGCACCAGGTGGGCGGCGTCGAAGCCCGGCGTGCCGGGCATGCCCACGATGGCCAGGCAGGCGATGAAAAAGGTCAGGCCGATCATGGGGATGCGGTCGAACAGGCCCCCCAGCTGTGCCATGCGGGTACTGCGGGTGCGGCTGTAGACCAGTCCCATCATCATCATCAGGGCGGTGGCCGCCAGGCCGAAGTTCACTGCCAGCAGCAGGCCGCCCTGCAGGCCCACGTGGTCCAGGGCAAACAGACCCACGATGACCAGGGAGGTATGGCTCACCACGGCAAAACCGATCAGGTAACGCAGATTGGTCTGCTGGAAGGCCAGCAGGGCCGCGTAGAACACGCCGGTAGCGGCAAAGCCCATGACGAAGGGCGACCAGGTATCCACCGCCTCGGGCAGCAGGGGAAACACAAAACGCACCAGGCCATAGATGCCCAGCTTCACCCCCAGCAGCAGGGCCGGGGCCAGGGCCACGTTGCCGTGCCGGGCCACCGTCGGCAACCAGCCGTGCAGGGGGAAGATGGGGGTGCGCACCCCCAGGCCATAGAACAGCAGAAAGAAGCTGATGGCCCCCAGGCCCGGGGACAGGGGCTGGCTCGCCAGGTCCAGCAGATCGAAGGTCCAGCCACCGCCGAAATGATCCCGATGGGCCCAGCCCAGGATCAACACCCCCGCCAGCAACATCAGGAGTCCCAGGCTCTGGAACTGGTAGAAGCGGGTCATGGCCAGATCCTTCTGGGGGGAGGTGGCCCAGTTGCCCACCAGATAGCCCACCAGGCTCAACTCCAGGGCCGAGGCCAACACCAGCCAGAGCAGGTTGAAGGTGCACAGCTGCACCATCATCAGGCCCTCCACCGCCAGCAGGGTGGCCAGCAGCCGGGTCTCCTGGGCCAGCCCCCGCACCAGGCTGTACAGGCTCAGGAGGAAGATGATCAGGGCCCCCAGCAGCACGAACAGCACGGTCACCCCGTCCGCACCGCTGTGGTAGGAGAAGGGACCGGGCAGGGGCAGGTATTCGGCGAACTGATAGGCGGCGGAATGCACGTCGATGAGGCGATACAGCAGCACGGCCAGGAGCAATTCCAGGCCTGCGATGCCCCGGCCCAGCCAGGCCAGGGCCGGCCTTTCCCCCAGACGCATGAGCAGCGCCGCACCTGCCAGAGGCAGAAGCTGCAAGGTGGCCAACATGGGCCAGGCGGCGTGATCGATCCAGTACAGTTCAGTCATATGTCTCAGCGGCGGCCCAGGGTTGCCCGGCCATCGCCCTTGCCCGGGTTCACAGGATCACCACCATGGTCACCATGACGATGAGCAGCAGATAACGGGGCTGTTCGAACAGGCTCTCCACCCAGGTCAGCCAGTGCCCCAGGCGCTGCATGCCCGCCCCCAATCTGCCGCCGATACCCCGCAGCACCAGGTGTTGTTCGAAGTGGTCCAGCTGCCGGGCCAGCCACATGAGCAGGCCGCCGGCCAGGCCCCGGCCCTTGACCACGGCTTCCTCTTCCAGCAGCGCCGCGGCGCGTTGCGCCTGGGACATGCCCATGATGTGGTGCACCACGTTGTCGTCCACGGCGCGCATGTCCCGGGCCAGGGCCTGGGTGGGCCGGGTGAGCAGGCGGTCCGCCAGGGTTTCCAACCAGAACCGTTGCAGGGCGGCGGTATAAAGGCGCGGACTGCGGCGCAGCCAGGCCGGTGCCGCTGGGGTGGCCCGGTCCAGCAGGTGCATGTAGGAGGGCGCCGCCAGAAACTGCCAGGCCCGCCAGATGGTGTGCAGGGCCATGTGCCAGGCCGCCACCTGGAAGAAGCCCAGGCCACAGGCCAGAAACATGAGGCCCACCTGGGTCAGGGTGGCGAACAGCAAGGCGGATTTCACATCGGTCTGCACATAGCCCACGATGCCGCCGTACAGGGCGGTGGCCAGACCAAGCAGGGCCAGCAGGGACATGACCCCGGGGGCCTCGCTCAGGACGGGCTCGAGACGGATGACCAGGTACACGCCGGCATGCACCATGACCGCGCCATAGAAGATGGCGGAAGACGGCGTGGGGCCTTCCAGGGCCCGGGCAATCCAGGGGGAGAAGGGCACCTGGGCCGATTTGGCCAGGGCGGCGGTGAGAAAGCCCAGGCTCAGCAGGCTGATGTACAGGGTGGGCAGATGTTCGGCGCCCATGGCAATGTCTGCCCAATCCAGGCTGCCCAGCCAGAGATAGGCCAGGGCCATGCCCAGCAGGAAGCCCGCATCCCCCACCCGGTTGGTGAGGAAGGCACGCTGGGCATTGACGGTGGCGGTTTCCCGCTCGCAGGCATAGCCGATCAACATCCAGGAGCTCACCCCGGCCAGCTCCCAGCCCACGAAGGCCAGCACGGCATTGCCCGCCAGGATGATGAACAGCATGCCGGCGACGAACAGGTTCATGCCGATGAAGAACCGGTGGAAACCCACTTCCCTATGCATGTACTGTACCGAGAACTTCAGGGTCACCAGGGCGATGCAGGCCACCAGGGTGCCGAAGCCCAGGGCGAGGCCGTCCAGGGTGAAGGACAGGGGGACTTCCAGGTTGCCGCTGGCAAACCATGTGGCCACCCGGACCTGGCCGGGGGTCCCCAACACCAGGGCAAAACCGTCCAGGAGCAGCAACACCAGGAGCCCGAGCAGGCTGGCGCCCAGGGTGAGCCGGGCGGTGAGGGGCTCTCCCGCCTCGCCCCGGGCCCTGCCGGCAAGGTGCAGCAGGGCAATGGCCACCGCCACCAGCAGGGGCAGGAGGGGCACCAGGGTGATGAGGGCGAAGGGCATCATGCCGCCTGCACCCCCTGGGCGACGAGGGCCGGAGGCAAGGGCTCGCGCTGGCCCTGGATCCAGTCCAGTGAGGTGGGCACCGTGGTCGGGGCCGGGCCATCCGGTTGCCACTGCACCCAGCCGCTGCCCACCACGAAGCGGTGCATCGCATTGCCGTCCGGGTCCATGGCCACCAACTGCACCCACTCGTTTTTCACCAGTTCCTGCACAGCGGGCTGGCGCTGGTAGATGGCGGTGAGCACGTCCAGCCTGTGTTCCACCACCACCAGCAGGCGCATGGCCTCGTGCACCTCGATCATCTGGCGCGGCAGGCCGGTGCGCAGGTCCGAGGAGGCCCCCTCCATGACCCCGATGAGGCCGGCCACGTTGTGCATGACCTTGGTGCTGCAGCCATAGCGTTCGTTGTTGGCGCAGGAGAAGTAATACTCCAGGCTGATGCCGGCCCCCACGGCGCCGTTGATGATCAGGTGGCGTTCCAGCACCTCCCCCTCCGGGTCCTGGGTGGGATCGTAGGAGACCAGGAAGGCGCGGCGGTCGAAGAAGGCCCCCCGGGAAAGGGAACGACGCCCGAAGAAGGCACAGGCGTTGGTGGCGTGGCCCAGTTCCGGCCGCGCCTGGGAGTAGTCGTTGGCCCGGCCGGTGACGTGATTCCAGGCGGCTTCCGGGCTCAGCCCCAGGGGGGCGGACATGAAGCGCCGGCAGCGTTCCAGGGCATGCAGGCGGCAGGCGGCCTCCATGTCCTGCTGCAGCTGCTTCAGGCCGGGTCGCAGGGCCTCGGGCACCTGCATCTCGTCGTACCAGGTGACGATGTCGTCGCAGGTATCGTGTTCCGCGCCGATGAACCAGGTGTCCTCGGGGATGGTGATGCCCCTGTCCCGCAGCAGGGCGCGCACCTCGGGCCGGTTGGCCATGGCCGCCACCAGACGGCCATTGGGCCCGGAGTTGCGGCCGGCGCAGGCCCCGCAGCTGTAGGCGGAGAGGTGGGGGTTGTTCTGGCTGTGGGAACCATGGCCCACGATGGCCACCAGGGGTGAGAAACCATAGGTCAGGCCGGTATTGCGCAACAGGGCCTGGACCCGGTCCGCCTGTTCCAGGTCGGTGAAGCCCAGGCGCGGGGCCTCGGGCTTCGCCTCCGGGCTGTCGTTGGGGGCATTGAGGCCGATCTTTGTGACCACGGGGAGATCGAAGTCCTGGCGCAGACGCTCCACCAGGCGCCCCAGGGCAGCGGGCAGGAGGGCCTTGCCGGCCAATACACCCAGGGTGGCGGGGGCGGCGGCCAGGCCCATGAACACGGGCATGCCCCAGCCCAGACGGGTGCCCTGCATCAGGCGGGATTTCCAGTCCAGGCGCAGATTGCGTCGCCGCACGTGCTGCGCATAGATACCTGCGCCCTCCTCCCCCTCCCGGGGCAGCTCCCTCACCTCATGGGCCGGCACCACCACAGTGGGCACCACGGGAGACAAGGCCACCGCCTTCTCCGCATCCAGGCTGCGCCAGGCATGTGGCACGTTGAAATGGGCCGCCGCCCCCAGGGTCTCCACCTCCGGGGCCAGCTCTTCCAGGTGCCGGCGCAGGCCTTCTTCCCGGTCATCGATGCAAAACACCAGTTGCGCGGAGGGCAGGCTGTCCCGCCTCTTCCAGGCCCCCCGTCCGACGTTGGCCGCCAGGGCTCCCAGGATCTGCTGGCGGTAGTGGCGTTCGTAGGCCTGCAGCCAGACCCAGCCCATGCGCTGGGGAGTCAGGTCCGCCAGACAGGCCAGCAGGGCCTGGGGGGCCTCCGGGCCCAAGCGGGCCAGGGCGCCGGCATCGAGCCCCAGATGCTGACAGAGCACGAACAGGGACCAGGCCTGTCTCCCGGGTTGTGCCAGGGGCAGGTCATGGCTGGCCTCTTCCGTCTGCCGGGCCGAGGTATCCGCCTGTTGCGCGTCAGCCTCATCCTCCTCTTCAACTTCCAAAGGCACCTGCCCGGATACAGGGGAATACAGCTTGAGGATGAGCCGGGCCACGCTGAGCCAGTCGTTGTCGTCTTCCTCGCCGGTGCGAATGCAGGCCTCCCGCACCAGGGCATGGCCCTGTTCCTGCA
The DNA here is from genome assembly GCA_964628785.1 of uncultured Thiobacillus sp. Lineage (GTDB taxonomy): Bacteria > Pseudomonadota > Gammaproteobacteria > Burkholderiales > Thiobacillaceae > PFJX01. The sequence continues at coordinate 5,434 of CAZVNY010000035.1, read as the reverse complement.
GCCACTCCGGCAGGGGCTGCGCGTCATCGCCGGCATACAGGCGTAAACGCACCAAGAGCTCCGCGGGGTGTCGCTGCAGATAGCCGCGCAAGGCAAACAGGCTGGCTTCCGACTTGAAATGGGCGGCGGCGATGCGCTGGGCGTAGATGCGCTCCAGGACCAGGCGCACGGCCAGGTAGTCGGCCATGTCCACCGGCGTGCTCTCGCCCTCGTAACCCGGATGCTCATGGCGCCAGAGGAACATGCCGGACCAGCCGGGCAGCTCCTTGGCCAGGGTCTCCAGATAGCCGGCCCGTTGGCTTTCCGGCAGGCCCAGCCTGTCCAGCTCCTGCAGGATGCAGCTGTGGGCATCCTCGGGCAGGCGCTCCAGCACCGGCTCCCAGCCCGTGAGCTCGCTGTAGTTGAAATGGGGATCCTGCCGGGCACTCGCCAGCCAGGCGGCATAGAAACCCCGGGGGCGGGCCGGGTTGTGCCAGGCCGCCATGCCCAGATCGAGATGCGCCGCCAGGTGACGCACCAGGTAGGGGCGCAGGCCGTGCATGAGATCCTGGCCGCTGAGGCGCAACAGCAGGCGCCGCAGGCCCAGGTCCTGGCCGAAACCCGCCAGCAGCTCGGCCAGCATGGCCTGGGCCTCCTGCTTGACGCGATGCCGGTCCCAGAGCATGGCGGCCTCTTCGGATTCATGCGTGGGGGTCGCCGCCGGCGGCGCAAGCCGGGTGGCGTCTGCGCAGGCCAGCCACAGCGCCCTCAGCACGCTGCCTTCATCCTGCTGGGCGAGCAGTTCCTGCCGGGCCTCTGCCGGCACGTCGGCCTGACAGCGACTCAGGGCGGCCCCCTCGCTCATCTGCCATTGCAATGCGGCCGGGGGCAGGGGCTGCAAATCGAAACGCAGCGCGGCCAGCAATACCTGGCGGCGGCTGATAGCGCCCGTAACCAGGGTATCCGGTGCCAGCTCCGGGGTTTCATCCAGGGCGGCCTGCAGATCGGACAGGTCGATACGGCCCTGGCGGAAATAGGCGCGGAAGGCCTCCGGGCTCTGATAGCCATGGTTGCCCGTGGCGGCCTCCGCCGTCGCCAGGGCCTCCCGGAAGTGCAGGTGCTGGAAGCCATGCAGGGTGTTGTGGTGCACGAAGTCCTTGATGGGGGACTGGGCGGGCAGCACCTGTTCCAGGCGGTGCAACAGGGCGTGCAGCCAGGCGTGTGCGTCGGTGTGGGTGGCGGCGTCACTCATGGTTGAAACAGGCCCGCATAGCGGTGGAGGGTGCTGCTGATGAGATCCAGCATGGGCAGGGGATAAAAACCCAGGACCAGGCTGCCGCTGGTAAGCACGGCAGCCGCCGTGAGTTCGCTGCGCTTCAGGTCCGGCAGGTGCTGCATGCGGGCCGACACCGGACCGGTAAACAGCCGGCTGACGGTACGCACCGCATAGGCGGCGGTGATGATGACCGTGAGGGATACCAATACCATCCAGGCCCCCCAGCGCTCGAAGCCGCCGATCAGGGCGTGCAGTTCGGCAATGAAACCGGCGGTACCCGGCATGCCCACGGCGGCGATGAAGGCCAGTACCGTGAAGAAGGCGAAGCGGGGCATGACCTTCACCAGGGAGGCGTAGTCGGCCAGTTCCCGGGTGTGGGTACGCTCGTACAACAGGCCGATGAGCAGGAACAGGGCACCCGCCACCAGGCCGTGGGCCACCATCTGCATCACCGCGCCGGTGAAGCCGGCGCTGTTCAGGGCCGCCAGCCCCAGCAGCACCACCCCCATGTGGGACACGGAGGAATAGGCCACCATGGCCTTCAGGTCGCTCTGCTTCCAGGCCAGCACGCCGCCGTAGACGATGCTGACCAGGGCCAGGGTCATGAGCAGGCCCTGCAGGGCCAGGGCGGCGGCGGGCAGGGTCTCCACTGCCCGCATGAGACCGTAGGAACCCATCTTCAGCAGGATGCCGGAGAGCAGGATGGATACCGGGCTGGGGGCCTCCACGTGGGCCAGGGGCAGCCAGCCATGCAGAGGGAAGATGGGCATCTTCACGCCGAAGCCGATGAGCAGCCCCAGGAACAGGCCCACCTGGGTGGCCTCCGGCAGCTTGCTCGCGCCGTGACGGATCATGTCCATGTCGAAGGATTGGCCCGGCGCGGCGTCATACAGCATCAACAGGGCGATGAGCATGAACACCGAGCCCCCCATGGTGTAGAGCACGAAATTCAGGGCCGCGCGACTGCGGAATCTGCCGCCATAGCGGTCGATGAGGAAGAACAGGGGCAGCAGGGTCAGTTCCCAGAACACGTAGAACAGGGACCAGTCCCGGGCCACGAACACCCCCAGCATGGCCGCTTCCAAGAGCAGGATCAGGATGTAGTAGCCCTTGGGCTTGTCCTGGATGCCGCCGGAGGCCAGCACGGCGATGAAGGCCAGCAGGGTGGCCAGCCACACCATGGGCAGGGAGATGCCATCCACGCCCAGGGAAAAGGTGCTGCCCAGGCGGGGATTCCAGACCTGGGTCTCGAACAGTTGCACACCGGCCTGACCGGGGTCGAAGGCAGTGGCCAGCCACAGGGCCCACACCAGGGTGGCGCCGGCCACCGCCATGGCGGAACGGCGCAGCAGCAGCCCATTGCCTCCCGGCAGGAAGGCAATGAGCAGGGCGCCGAACAGGGGCAGGAAAAGAAGGATGCGCAGCACAGGGCGAATTCTAGTGGGTCACGGCCCTCTCCCGCATGGGGAGAGGTGAGAGGTCCCAAGCCGGAGGGGCCTCGGCGCTCAGGCCATGGCCGGTTTCAGGGCACAGAACAGATCCTCTTGTGCCGTTTCCCCCAGACGCTCGTAGATGCTGGTAATGGCCAGATCCTCGGTGGCGAAGATGTTGTCCTCGCCGATCAGACCCAGCAGACCGGTGGCCCGCATCACGTCCAGCACCTGTTTCTTCAGACCGGAGAACACCAGGGTCACGCCATTCTCCCTGAGGCGGCTCACCAGGTGGTGGATCACCTCCTCGCCGGAGGCATCCAGCTGGTTGATGCCATCCCCCACCACCAGCAGATACTTGGCATTGGGGTGGTCGGCCTGGGTGGCCAGCACCATGTCCTCGAAGTAGGACACGTTGGCAAAGTAGAGCTGTCCGTCGAAGCGCATGGCCACCATGTGCTTGCTGGTGGGCAGATCCGGATTCACCTTGATGTCCCGCAGGGTGCCGTCGCGGAAGCGGCCCAGCTGGGCCACCCGGGGCTTCATGGTGCGCAGCAGGAAGAGGATCAGGGCTAGACCCGCCCCCACCATGATGCCGTTGTCCAGATGCGGGGCAAAGGCCAGGGTGGCCACGAAGGTCACCACGGCAGCGGCGCCGTCGTGCCTGTTGGCCTGCCAGGCGTGCCTGATGGCCTTGATGTTCACCAGACCCGCCACCGCCATGATGATGATGGCGGCCAACACGGCCTGGGGCAGGTGATACAGCAAGGGGGTCAGGAAGAGCAGGGTGAGGAGCACGAAGATGGCCGTGAACACCGAGCTGATGCCACTCCTGGCACCCGAGTTCATGTTCACCGCCGAGCGGGAAAAGGAGCCGGATACCGGGAAGGCCTGGGTCATGGAGCCCACGATGTTGGCCAGGCCCTGGCCCACCAGTTCCTGGTTGGGATCCAGGCGCTGCTTGGTGCGGGCCGCAATGGCCTTGGCGATGGAGATGGCCTCCATGAAGCCCACCAGGGATATCACCAGGGCCGCGGACAGGAGTGAGCCCAGCTTGTCCAGGTCGAATCTGGGCAGGGCAAAACTGGGCAGGCCCTGGGGAATCCCCCCCACGACCTCGCCGCCCCCCGCCAGCTTGATCTCGCCATCGGTCACCTTGGTGATCTTCCACGCCCCGCCATCGGTCTTCACCCCGGCAGGGGTCGCGCCACTCAAGTACAGGGGACCGGCCTGGCCATTGGCCAGCACCTCCCGCTCGAACTTGAGCCGGCGCAATTCCTTCAGGCGGCTGGCATTGCTCTCCGCCAGGATCTTGGCCTCGGCCCGCAGCATGTCGGCCTGGTAGCCCTGGGTCAGGAGCAGATGCTCGTTGCGGGGTTCCTGTTTTTCCAGCTTTTTGACTTCGGTATCCCGGGCCACGACATCGGCATTGATGCCCGCCAGTTGCTTTTCCGCCGCTTCGTACTCCACCAGCATGGCCACGATCTGGGGATCCGCCACTTCTCCCAGACGCAGGCTGGCCTTCTTTTCAAACCCGATGCCCCAGGCCACCAGGGTAGTGAGCACCACGGCGATGAGCACGCCGGGCAGTTTCGGGGCAAAACGCTTCACGCCCCACATGATGGCGATGGCGGCCAGCCCCATGACCAGGGTGGGCATGTGGGTGTCTCCCAGCTGCTTGAACACGCCGATGATGTCGTTGATGAAATGCTCGCTGCGTCCCATGGGCACGCCGAAGAGCTTGGAGACCTGGGACAGGGCGATGATGATGGCCGCCGCGTTGGTGAAGCCCACGATCACCGGGTGGGAGAGGAAATTGACGATGACCCCCAGCTTGAACACCCCCAGGAGCAATTGGATGACCCCCACCAGCAGGGCCAGCATGATGGCCAGGGCGACGAAGTCGGTGGAACCCGGGGTTGCCAGTACCGCCAGACTGGAGGCGGTCAGCAGGGAGACCACCGTTATCGGTCTGGTGCCCAGCTGATTGGAAGAGCCCCACATGGCGGCCACGGCCACGGGCAGGAAGGCTGCATACAGACCGTAATAGGCCGGCAGGCCGGCGAGCTGGGCATAGGCCATGGATTGGGGGATCAATACCAGGGCCACGGTGATGCCGGCCATGAAATCGGCCTTGATGGCGTCCCCGCTCATGGGGAACCAGCGCAGGAAGGGCAGGAAGCGGGCAAATTTGTGCATGACGACGATCGGCTAGTTTTCTTCGGGGAGATCAGGGTGATCGGAGGCGGCCACCAAGGGGCAATCCAGACGACCCCAGGGGTCCACGCCTTCTACCGCCCAGGCAGCGGGTCGCCCCACTACCACGGTGGTGACGCATTCGTGGCTGCGGGCGTGCTCCACCACCTGCTGGGCGTCGAGTCGGGGGGTAGGCGTCAGCTGGGCCCTTACCCCTTCCGTGTGAAAGGCGGACAGGCGGGTCTCGAGCTCGTCCCAGTCCGGCCGGGTGGGGTCCGCCAACACCTCCAGATCGGCATCCATGCGCCGGCACAGAGAGGCGCCCACGGACAACAGGCGCTCCACCGGCGAAACCGGACGCAGGGCCACCACGATGCGGCGCTTCATCAGGTAGTGCGCAGGAAACGGCGCAGGACGGGGGCCAACAGCCGGAACCAGCTGGGCATCCAGGCCCCCGGATCCGGATTGGCAGAACGGCATGGAACATGGGCCGGGATGTGTTCCTGGGGCAAATGCCTCGACGGATGCCTCATGTCCCAGCCCAGTCCACGGG
>CAZVNY010000034.1:0-11779 GCA_964628785.1 uncultured Thiobacillus sp. | reverse complement strand
CCAGAAGCGGCCCAACCTCTGGGGCACGGTGCCCAGCATCATAGAGATGCAATCCGAGGGCGGGGCGGCGGGGGCCCTGCACGGCGCCCTCACCTCCGGCGCCCTGGCCACCAGCTTCACCGCCAGCCAGGGCCTGCTGCTGTACCTGCCCAACCTGTACAAGATCGCCGGCGAGCTGTGCCCCTTCGTGCTGCACGTGGCGGCCCGGGCGGTAGCCACCCACGCCCTGTCCATCTTCGGCGACCACTCCGACGTCATGGCCTGCCGGCCCACGGGCTGTGCCCTGCTCTGCTCCGGCTCGGTGCAGGAGGCCCAGGACTTTGCCCTGGTGGCCCAGGCCGCCAGCCTGGCCGGCCGCCTGCCGGTGATCCACTTCTTCGACGGCTTCCGCACCTCCCACGAGGTGGCCAAGATCCAGGCCCTGGACCCGGATGGGGTAAAGGCCATGATCGACGATGCAGAGGTCATGGCCCACCGGGCCCGGGCCCTGTCACCGGAACATCCGGTGCTGCGCGGTACCTCCCAGAACCTGGACGTGTTCTTCCAGTCCCGGGAGCGGGTCAACCCGGTGTACGACGCCTTTCCCGCCACCCTGCAGGCCGCCTTCACGCGCTTCGGCGAGCTCACCGGGCGGCACTATCGCCTCTTCGATTACGACGGTGACCCGGACGCGGAGCGGGTGCTGGTGCTCATGGGCTCCGGCGGCGAGACCGCCCTGGAGACCGTGGCCCACCTGCAGGCCCGGGGGGAAAAGGTGGGGGTCCTGCGGGTACGCCTGTATCGGCCCTGGAGTAGCGCGGACTTTCTCGCTGCCCTGCCCGCCTCCACCCGGGCGGTGGCGGTACTGGACCGCACCAAGGAGCCAGGCAGCGACGGCGAGCCCCTGTACAAGGATGTGCTCGCCACCCTGGCCCAGGCCATCGCCCGGGGGCGGGCCATGCCCCGGGTCATCGGCGGGCGCTATGGCCTAGCCTCCAAGGAATTCACCCCGGGCATGGTCAAGGCGGTGTTCGACGAACTGGCCCGGCCCCAGCCCAAACAGATGTTCAGCGTGGGCATCCAGGACGATGTCAGCCATCTGTCCCTGGACTGGGATGCGGACTTCCGCACCGATGCCGCGCACAGGATGCAGCACGCCGTGTTCTGGGGCCTGGGGGCCGACGGTACGGTGTCCGCCAACAAGAACTCCATCAAGATCATCGGTGAGGCCACGGACCTGCACGCCCAGGGCTACTTCGTCTATGACTCCAAGAAATCCGGTGCGGTGACCACTTCCCACCTGCGTTTCGGCCCTGCGCCCATCCGTTCCACCTACCTCATCGAAGCGGACATGGCCGGTTTCGTGGCCTGCCACCAGACCATCTTCCTGGAACGCTACGACATGCTGGCCCATGCCAAGCCCGGAGGGGTGTTCCTGCTCAACACCCCGGAGCCGGTGGAGCGGGTGTGGCACAGCCTGCCGGCGGTCACCCGGACCCAGATCCAGGACAAGGGGCTGCAGCTCTGGGTCATCGATGCCTACAGGGTGGCGGCGGAAGCCGGCATGGGGCGGCGCATCAACACCATCATGCAGACCTGCTTCTTTGCCATCTCCAGCATCCTGCCCCGGGAGCAGGCCATCAGCGCCATCAAGGAGGCGGTGGAAAAGACCTATGGGCGCAAGAGCAAGCGACTGGCAGAGCTCAACTTCCGCGCCATCGACATGACCCTGGCCCACCTGCATCAGGTAGAAGTCCCTCCCCTTTCCCAAAGGGCGGCAGGGGGGATGCGCGAGGCGGCACCATCGATACGGAACGCCAATCCCCCCCAATCCCCCTTTTCCAAAGAGGGGGAGGCGCCGGACATGCCGGACTTCGTGCGCGACATCACCCTGCCCATCTATTACGGCCGCGGCGACAGCCTGCCGGTGTCCGCCATGCCCCTGGACGGGACCTGGCCCCTGGGCACGGCCCGCTACGAAAAACGCAACATCGCCCTGGAGATACCGGTCTGGGATGAGAACCTGTGCACCCAGTGCGGCAAGTGCGTGCTGGTCTGCCCCCACAGCGCCATCCGTGCCCGGGTCTTCGTTGCCAGCCTGGCCCAGGATGCACCGCCCACCTTCAAGCACGTGCCCGCCCGCAGCAAGGACTTCCCCCCGGGCACCCACATGAGCTACCAGGTGGCGCCGGAGGACTGCACCGGCTGTCGCGACTGCGTGGAGGCCTGCCCCATCTTCGACAAGTCCAATGTCTCGCGACGGGCCATCAACATGGCGCCCCTGACCCACCAACTCAGGCTGGAGGAGCGGGAGAACTTCGCCTTCTTCCTGGAACTGCCAGAATATGACCGGGAGGCCCTGAAGCACACCACCATCCCGGGCTCCGCCCTGCTGGACCCCCTGTTCGAGTTCTCCGGCGCCTGTGCCGGTTGCGGCGAGACCCCCTATATCCGCCTGGCCACCCAGCTCTTCGGCGACCGCATGCTCATCGCCAACGCCACGGGCTGCTCCTCCATCTATGGCGGCAACCTGCCCACCACCCCCTACACCACCAATGCGGCAGGCCGGGGGCCGGCCTGGTCCAACTCCCTGTTCGAGGACAACGCGGAGTTCGGCCTGGGCATGCGCCTGGCGGCGGACAAGCTCAAGGACTATGCCCAGGGCCTGGCCCGGGAGCTGGCGGCGGAGATCGGCGCCGACCTGGTGACGGAACTGCTGCAGGCGGAACAGCGCAGCGAGGCGGGGATCCGCGCCCAGCGCCGCCGCGTGGCCCTGCTCCTGGACCGTCTGACGACCAGCAAACATCCCCGGGCCCGGGAGCTGGCCTCGGTGGCCGAGTGGCTCATCCGCCGTTCCGTGTGGATCATCGGCGGTGACGGCTGGGCCTACGACATCGGCTACGGCGGCCTGGACCATGTGCTGGCCCTGCCCTATGACGTGAACATCCTGGTGCTGGACACGGAGGTCTATTCCAACACCGGCGGTCAGACCTCCAAGGCCACCCCCATCGGCGCCGTGGCCAAGTTCTCCGCCGGTGGCAAGCCCACGGTGAAAAAGGACCTGGGCCGCCTGGCCAGCAATTACGGCCATGTCTACGTGGCCAACGTGGCCTACGGCGCCAAGGACACCCAGACCCTACGGGTGTTCCACGAGGCCGAGTCCTATGACGGCCCCGCCCTCATCGTCGCCTACAGTCCCTGCATCGCCCACGGCGTGGACATGCAATACAATCTGCGCCAGCAGGGCATGGCGGTGAAGTCCGGGCACTGGCCCCTGTACCGCTTCGATCCCCGGGTGGCGGAGACCGGGGCCAACCCCTGGAAGCTGGACAGCGCCGCGCCCAGCCTGCCCATCCGGGAATTCATGCAAAGCGAGACCCGCTTTGCCATGTTGTCCCGCAGCCACCCGCAAGACGCAGAAAACTTCCTGGCCGCCGCCCAGCAGGAGGCGGAGGCACGCTTCGCCACCTACAAGGCCCTGGCGGAGATGCCCCCCACCCGGGGCCTTCCCCCCGACGGCGGCGAAACCAGGAAATCCGCAAGCGACAAATAACAGGAGTCCGGCATGATCGATCTCTCTACAGACTACCTGGGTCTCAAGCTCAAGAACCCCCTGGTGCCCTCCGCCTCCCCCCTGAGCCAGCATCTGGACAGCGCCCTGGAGCTGGAGGATGCAGGGGCGGCGGCCCTGGTGATGTACTCCCTGTTCGAAGAGGAACTGGATGCGGAGGCCGCCATGGCGGACCGCTTCCTGCTGCACGGGCATCTGGGACACGGCGAGGCGGATGGCTATCTGCCGGACCACGGCTGCTTCATGAGCGGTCTGGAGCGCTATATGGAACAACTGCAGCGCCTCAAGTCCCGCCTGGAGATCCCGGTGGTGGCCAGCCTCAACGGGATCTCCCCCTCGGGTTGGGTGGATCTGGGCAAGGAACTGCAGCAGGCCGGGGCGGATGCCCTGGAGCTCAACGTTTATCACGTGGCGGCGGACATGACCCAGTCTGGTGAGGCGGTGGAAGCCCGCTATCTGGACCTGCTCAAGTCCCTGGGGGAAGCGGTGAGCCTGCCCATCGTCATGAAGCTGTCGCCCTACTTCTCTTCCCTGCCCCGGTTCGTACAGCAACTGGAGCAGGCAGGGGCCCGGGGCGTGGCCCTGTTCAACCGCTTCTTCCAACCGGACATCTACCTGGAAAACCTGCGCATGGAAAACCGTCTCACCCTGTCCCAGCCCGACGAGGCCCTGCTGCGCATCACCTGGATCGCCATCCTGCATGGCCGCACCCGGCTCACCCTGGCGGCCACCGGGGGGGTGCATGGGTCGGAAGAGGCCATCAAGCTGCTGCTGGTGGGGGCCGACGTGGTGCACCTGGCCTCCTGTCTGCTGCAACACGGCCCCCGACGCCTGGGCGAGATCCTGGGGGGCCTGGAGCGCTGGATGACGGAAAAGGAGTACGCCTCCGTGGCCCAGCTCAAGGGCAGCATGAGCCAGCAACACCTGCCGGACCCCAGCGTCCTGGCCCGGGCCAACTACCTGCATGTGCTGGACAGCTACAGTTATGCCAGCGGTGTGCGCTGTTGAATCCACTGGTGTTTGAATTTCGACACCTGTAGGGATATAAAGATAAGGGGATGTTTCTATCCTTTACTCATCGACCAGGAGGTACGCCATGAAAGTCAAATATCTCACCGCCATCGTCGCCGTTGCCTTCGCCGGTGCGGTTCATGCCGCCGACGCCCCCAAGGTGGACGTGCCCCAATCCCCGGAGGCCTGGGCCCAGCGTATGTGGGACTTCACGCGGAACCCGGAAGTCCTGAAGGATCCCAAGCAGTTCGTGCCCTTCGTGACCGCGGCCACGGAGCCCGGCTTCTATACCGCCCTGGGCATGCAGATGCTGGATCCCTCCTGGTGGGCCTACATGACCAACACCATGATGCATCCGGGCACCTACAGCGCCTGGGCCCCGCTGGCCACCGACCCCAACGTGTACATGCGCTGGCTGGCCGCCAGCATGGACCCCAACTTCTACACTGCCCTGCTGACCCAGTTCACCGATCCGGGCAAGCTCATGCGCTGGATCATGGCACCGGTGGATCCCAAGGTCTGGAACCTGATGCTTCAACCCCTGAACCCCGCCGTGTACCTGAAGTGGATGCTGTCGCCCCTGGATCCCCAGTGGCTACGCGCCGGCATCAACACCATGAACCCGGCCATGTACCTGGGCTGGCTAGGCTCAGCCCTGAACCCGGCCTCCTATGGCGACCTGTGGAAGGGCTTCCTGACCTATCCCATGCCCGCTGCCGCCTCACCCGCCACCACCCCCTACGGGACCTTCAACATCTTTGACCCCAATGCCTGGGGGCAGCTCTGGCAGATCCCGGGTGTGGTGCCCACCACGCCGCCGGCCGGGGCGGGCCAGTCCCAGGTCTTCAACCCCTTCGACATCACCACCTGGGGCCAGGCCTTGCAATTGCCGGGCAGCACAAGCAGCACGACCCAGCCCTACCTGTTCAACCCCTTTGACCCCAATACCTGGAGTCAGATCTGGCAGGTACCCGGCAGCCAGCCGGCAGGCGGCAAGTAAGTCCAGGCCCCGTCCTGAAAACGCCCCGCTCCGGGGCGTTTTTTCATTCTGAAGGCTACAATCCCTGCCGATCCCGGGGAGGCAGCCCCTGCATCCGCCCACATCCTGTCGGAAAACATCCATGCGCGACGAGAACGAGACCTACACCAAGGAATACTTCGAGGACAGCCTGCGCCAGGTGCTGGATCTCATCAGCCGGCACAAGCTGGTGGAAGAACTCGTCCTGAAGCAGGATGCCCCCCGTCCGGAACTGGTGCACTCCCTGGTGCACCAGGACAACCTGGTGGAGTTGTCGCGAAAGCTGGACGAATTGCACCCGGCGGACGTGGCCTACATCCTGGAGGCCCTGCCCCTGGAAGACCGCATCCTGGTCTGGGACCTGGTGAGCGCAGACCGGGATGGCGATGTGCTGCTGGAGGTTTCCGGCGGCGTGCGGGAGTCCCTCATCGAGGCCATGGACAACCGGGAGCTGCTGGCCGCGGTGCACGCCCTGGACATGGACGAGATCGCCGAGCTGGCGCCGGACCTGCCCAAGGACGTAGTGCAGGAGCTGATGAAGTCCCTGGACGACGCCAAGCGCGTGCAGGTGGAAAGCTCCCTGGCCTACGACGAGGACTCGGTGGGGGCCTTCATGGACTACGACTTCGTCACCATACGTGCCGACGTGACCCTGGAGACCGCACTGCGCTATCTGCGCCGACTGGGGGATCTGCCCGGCCCCACGGACAAGCTCTTCGTGGTGGAACGCAACCGGGTGGTCACCGGCGTACTGCCCCTGAAGCGCCTGCTGATCCATGACCCAGAGGTCTATGTGGCGGCGGTCATGTCCGACGAGCCCGTCCTCTTCCACCCATCGGACAAGGCCTCGGACGCGGCCCAGGCCTTCGAGCGCTACGACCTGATCACCGCGCCTGTGGTGGACCCCAGGGGCCGTCTGGTGGGGCGCCTCACGGTGGATGACATGATGGACTATATCCGCGCCGAGGCCGAAGAGGACATGCTGGCGGCGGCCGGTCTGCGCGAAGAAGAAGACCTGTTCACCACGGTGTGGAAGGCGGCAAGAAACCGCTGGATGTGGCTGGCGGTGAACCTGTGCACGGCCCTGTTTGCCTCCCGGGTGGTGGGGGCCTTCGAAGGTTCCATCGAAAAACTCGCGGCCCTGGCGGCCCTCATGCCCATCGTCGCCGGCATGGGGGGCAATTCCGGCAACCAGACCTCCACCCTGGTGGTGCGGGGTTATGCCCTGGGTCTGATCAACAAGGAAAACACCATGCGCCTGCTGGGCAAGGAGCTGGGCATCTCCCTGCTCAACGGTGTCGTATGGGGCAGCATCATGGGTGTGGTGGCCTATCTGCTGTACTCGAATGTGGCCCTGGGCATGGTCATGGCCGCAGCCATGCTGCTCAACCTCATAGTCGCCGCCCTGGCGGGCTATTTCGCACCGGCCATCCTGGAACGCTTCGGTCGGGACCCGGCCTTCGGCTCAGCGGTGATCACCACCTTCGTCACCGACTCCATGGGCTTCTTCATCTTCCTGGGCCTGGCCACCCTGGTGTTGTTGTAGGGCGACGCTGAACAGATCCATTGCCGTCATAGCGCGCTCCGCGCGATGACGGTTTTAGTCGGCGTTTCCCTGGGCAAAGGCCGCGTCCACCTGGGTGCACCAGATATGGCCGATGAGGATGTGGCATTCCTGGATGCGGGCCGTGCGGGGCGAGGGCACCACCAGGGCATGGTCCACCAGTGCGGCCAGGGCACCGCCCTGTCCGCCCAGCAGGCCGATGCTGATAAGGCCCATGTCCCGGGCCGTGTGCACGGCCTGGAGCACATTGCCGCTGTTGCCACTGGTGGAAATACCCACCAGCACGTCCCCCGCCCGTCCCAGGGCCTCCACCTGACGGGCGAAGAGCCGCTCGAAGCCCAGATCGTTGCCGATGGCGGTGAGGGCCGAGGTATCGGTGGTGAGGGCGATGGCGGGCAGGCCCCGGCGGGTGGCCTCGAAGCGGCAGACCAGCTCCGCCGCGATGTGCTGGGCATCCGCCGCACTGCCGCCGTTGCCGCAGAGCAGGATCTTGTGCCCCGCCTGCAGGCGCTCCACGAGCAGGCCACCCAGGCGATGGATGGTCTCACTGTGGGCCCGCAGGGCAGCTATGGCCTGCAGGTGTTCATCCAACTGGCGGGTGACGAGGTCCATGGCAAACATTGCAGCTAGAATGCAGAGCGTCCATTAAACCACTGCCGCCATGCACCTGAAACTCCCTGATTTCGCCAAGGCCCAGATCCTCGTGGTGGGCGACGTCATGCTGGATCGCTACTGGCAGGGGGCCACCTCGCGCATCTCACCGGAGGCCCCCGTACCCGTGGTGCGGGTGGAAGGGGACGAATTCAGGCCCGGCGGCGCGGGCAACGTGGCCCTCAACGCCGCCTCCCTGGGCACCAGGGCTACCCTCATCGGCCTTGTGGGGGAGGACGCCGAGGCCGGGCTGTTGCGCGACCGGTTGCAGACACGGGGGGTGGACTGCGCCCTGGTGGCCGTGCCCCGCAGCCGCACCATCACCAAGCTGCGCATCCTCGCCAAACATCAGCAGCTCATCCGCCTGGATTTCGAGGATGGCTTCGTCGCCTGCGATGGCCGCGGCATCCAGGCCCGGGTGGCCGAGCACCTGCCCCGGGCCTCGGCCCTGGTGCTGTCCGATTACGCCAAGGGCGTGTTGCGGGAGGTACAGGTCCTGATCCGCATGGCCCGGGAGCGAGAGATCCCCATCGTGGTGGATCCCAAGGGCCGCAACTTCGAGCCCTATCGCGGCGCCACCCTGTTGACCCCCAACCAATCCGAATTCGAGGCCGTGGTGGGCCCGGTGACGGACGACGCGGACCTGGCCCACAAGGGCGAGGCCCTGCGCCAGGCCCTGGAGCTCACCGCCCTGCTCATCACCCGCAGTGAAAAGGGCATGTGCCTGCTGGAGCAGGACCGCCCGCCCCTGCATCTGCCCACCCGGGCCCGGGAGATCTACGACGTCACCGGCGCCGGTGACACGGTCGTGGCCGTACTGGCAGCGGCCCTGGCGGCGGGAGAGTCCCTGCACGAGGCCGTTTCCCTGTCCAACCTGGCGGCAAGCGTGGTGGTGGGCAAACTCGGTACCGCCACGGTGTCCCCTGCCGAACTGGTGGCCGCCATGCAGGATCACCTGCCCATCCAGCGCGGTGTGGTCGACGAGGACCAGCTCGTGGAACTGGTGGCCCGGGCCCGGGAGGCCGGCGAGCGCATCGTCATGACCAATGGCTGCTTCGACATCCTGCACGTGGGGCATGTCAGCTATCTGCAACAGGCCCGGGCCCTGGGGGATCGCCTCATCGTGGCGGTGAACAGCGACGCCTCGGTCCGTCAGCTGAAAGGGGAAAACCGACCCATCAACGGCCTGCATGCCCGGCAGGCCGTGCTGGCCGCCCTGGTGGCCGTGGACTGGGTGGTGCCCTTCGGCGAAGACACGCCGGAGCGGCTCATCTGCCGCATCTGCCCGGACGTGCTGGTAAAGGGGGGGGACTATCGCCCCGAGGACATCGTCGGCGGCCCATGCGTGACCGCCGCGGGGGGAGAGGTACGCGTGCTGCCCTTCGTGGCAGGCCATTCCACCACTTCCATGATCGCAAACATCAGGAAAGGCTGAACTCATGTACATCGTTACCGGCGGCGCCGGCTTCATCGGCAGCAACATGGTCAAGGCCCTGAACCAGCGCGGCATCACCGACATCCTAGTGGTGGACAACCTGAAGAACGGGGTCAAGTTCCGCAACCTGGCGGATTGCGACATCAAGGACTACGTGGACCGCCTGGAATTCATCGAACGGGTGCGGGCAGGCCAGGACTTCGGCCCCGTCGAGGCGGTCATCCACGAGGGCGCCTGCTCCTCCACCACCGAGTGGGACGGGGAGTTCGTCATGAAGAACAACTTCGAGTACAGCAAGACCCTGTTGCACTGGTGCGCGCAAATGGGCTCGGCCTATGTCTATGCCTCTTCCGCCTCGGTCTATGGCATGGGGCCCGTGTTCCGGGAAGAGCGCCCCCATGAGCGGCCCCTGAACATGTACGCCTACTCCAAGTTCCAGTTCGACCAGTATCTGCGCCAGGTGGGCCGGGACATCAAAAGTCAGGTGGTGGGCCTGCGCTACTTCAACGTCTATGGCCCCCGGGAACAGCACAAGGGCAGCATGGCCAGTGTGGCCTTCCATTTCCATCACCAGATCCTGCGCGGGGAAAACCTGCGTCTCTTCGAGGGTACGGACGGCTATGCCAATGGCGAGCAGCAGCGGGACTTCGTCTTCGTGGAGGACACCGTCAAGGTCAAGCTGTGGCTCCTGGACCACCCCCAGGTCTCCGGCATCTTCAATGTGGGTACGGGCCGGGCCCAGAGTTTCAACGACGTGGCCCGGGCGGTGATCGCCCATCACGGCCGCGGGGAGATCGAATACATCCCCTTCCCCGAGCACCTGCAGGGCCGCTACCAGAGCTATACCCAGGCGGACATCAGCGCCCTGCGCCAGGCCGGTTACAGCACCCCCTTCCTGAGCGTGGAAGAAGGCGTGCCCCGCTACCTGGCCTGGCTGGAAGACAATGCCGGGGCCTGATGGAACGGCCGACAAACCTGGCCCCGGGGGCTGCACCAAGCCTCCGGACATTTTTGCAAATACGGGAAAATCCTGGACTGTTAGAGGTCATTTGCGGCAAAATCGCCGCAATTAGAACCCCACGGCCGCCCTTCCATGGCACGCAAGCGCACTGCAAAAGCTGACCAGGACACGCCGCAAGCGTCCCCTGTCGAGACGCCGGAACAGGGCATGGGCAAACGTATTCTGGTCCTGCATGGCCCCAACCTCAACCTGCTGGGCCTGCGTGAACCCCAGCACTATGGCCAGCAGACCCTGGCGGACATCGATACCGCCCTGCAGGAGCAGGGTGAGGCCGTGGGGGTGCAGGTCATCTGTTTTCAGAGCAATGCCGAGCACGCACTGCTGGAGCGCATCCACGCCGCCCATCAGGAAAACATCGGCTTCATCATCATCAACCCCGCCGCCTTCACCCATACCAGCATCGCCCTGCGGGATGCCCTGGCGGGGGTTGCCATACCATTCATCGAGGTGCATCTGTCCAACGTCCACGCCCGTGAGCCCTTCCGCCAGCATTCGTATTTCTCCGACAAGGCGGTGGGGGTGATTTCCGGGCTGGGGGCCATGGGGTATCTGTTTGCCCTGGGCTATGCCCTCCACGCCTTGGAGGATTGAGTCAATGGATTTGCGCAAGCTGAAAAAACTCATCGACCTGGTGCAAGAGTCCGGCATCGCCGAGCTGGAAATCACCGAGGGCGAGGAGAAGGTCCGCATCACCAGTGTGGTGGCGGGTCAGCATACGGTCTATGCGGCCTCACCCGCGATGCTGCCCCAGGCCATGCAACCGGGCATGTCCCTCGCCGCCATCGAGGCCCCGGCCGAAACCGCCGCCAAGCCGGCGGCTGCCGACGGCAACGCGGTGAAATCCCCCATGGTGGGCACCTTCTACCGCTCCCCCTCACCCAATGCCAAGGCCTTTGTGGACGTGGGCCAGAGCGTGAAGGTGGGCGACACCCTGTGCATCATCGAGGCCATGAAACTCATGAACGAGATCGAGTCCGACGTGGCCGGCGTGGTGAAGGCCATCCTGATTGAAAATGGCCAGCCCGTCGAATACGGCGAGCCGCTGTTCATCATCGGCTGACCAGGGATGGGGAATGGGCAAGACCCGTCGCCACCCCTCCCCGCGCCCCGCTTCCCAGAGAAATGTCATGTTTGAAAAAGTCCTGATCGCCAACCGCGGGGAGATCGCTCTCCGCATCCAGCGCGCCTGCCGCGAGATGGGAATCAAGACCGTGGCGGTATACTCCGAGGCGGACGCCGAGGCCAAGTACGTGCGCCTGGCGGACGAAGCGGTGTGTATCGGCCCCGCACCCTCCCTGAAGAGCTACCTGCATGTGCCCGCCATCATCGCCGCCGCCGAGGTCACCGACGCGGAGGCCATCCATCCCGGCTATGGCTTCCTCTCGGAGAACGCCGACTTCGCCGAGCGGGTGGAGAACTCGGGCTTCGTGTTCATCGGTCCCCGGCCCGACACCATCCGTCTCATGGGCGACAAGGTTTCCGCCAAGGATGCCATGAAGGCCACAGACGTCCCCTGCGTGCCCGGCTCC
>CAZVNY010000033.1:5672-11840 GCA_964628785.1 uncultured Thiobacillus sp. | reverse complement strand
CTGGCCATACAGCCGGGTCTCCATCTCGCGCACATCCGTATGGCGGACATTCAGGGTGCGGGCCATCTCCTCCACGGCATCGGCGGACAGGCTGCCCTCATCCTTCTTCATGCTGCGCAGATTGAAGAACAGCTTGCGCTGGGCCTTGGTGGTGGCCACCTTCACCATGCGCCAGTTCTTGAGGATGAACTCGTGAATCTCGGCCTTGATCCAGTGCACGGCAAAGGACACCAGGCGCACGCCCCGATCCGGGTCGAAGCGCTTGACGGCCTTCATCAGACCCACATTGCCTTCCTGGATGAGGTCGGCATGGGACAGGCCATACCCCAGATAGCCCCGGGCAATGGCCACCACCAGACGCAGATGGGACAGCACCAGCTGACGCGCGGCCTCCACGTCTTCCGTCTCGCGGAAGCGCACGGCCAGCTCATGTTCCTCTTCCTGACTCAACAGCGGAAAACGGTTCACCGCCTGGATGTAGTTCTCCAGGCTACCCAGGCTGGCGGGGACAGGAAAGTTCAAGGCTTGCGCAGTCATAAGGAATCCTTCTCTTGAAGCTACTCAAATTTTAGCACTCGTTGTACGAGAGTGCTAAACACCTCCAGGTTCCCGATCTTCCCTGTCTACAAGCCAAAAAACTGCAAACAGGTTCCGTGAGTCATAGCTGTCACGCTGCAGCCCGTCACCGACGCCGGTGGGCGACCTGGCATGCTGCCATCATCTCGCCTCCTCACCCCACATCCTTGATAACGCTGTATGCACGCGCTGCGCGTCCGCCGTACCAAGTTGGCCTAGTACGCCACGAATGAGGCGCGCATCCAAAGTGAACAGCTTGCAGCGTACTTTGGAAGGGGCGGGCAATCCGGCGCTGGCGAGATCCTCGATGGTGCAATCCAGGGGCCAGGGGGCATTGTCGGCGGAAGTGATCATGGCCAGTACCACATGCCCGGAAGGGCGGTTGAAAGTGGCGGCAGCGGACAGCACCAGGGCCGGACGGCTCTTGTTCGCGGAGCGGTCGGTGAAGGGAAAGGGTACGCGCACCACCTGGCCGCGCTCATAGATCACGGTATGCCTCTTCGTCGGCGGTGGATTGCCACTCGCCCAGGGTACCTTCAACGGCCTTGAGGTATTCCACGTCCAGTGGTTGCACGCGGCGCACTTGCACGATGCCGTCATCCAGCAGTTCCCAGGCCAGCAAGTCCCCCGGGCCGACATCGAGGGCGGCACGTATGTCGGCAGGAATGGTGGTCTGGCCCTTGGCGGTGATCTTGGCGATGGCAGTCATGACATGCATTCCTTACGGTAAGGAATTCATTACTGTAAGGGGCTGATAGGACTTGTGCAAGGGATGCAGTGAGGTTGTGCCCTTACAATTCGTTATCAACTACCTAAAAATCTGCGCGAGCAGGGCATCTAAGGTGGATTTAGCCTTGCTGGTGGCAATGGATTGCTGATCCTTTAGGCCGGCAATGTCCCGGCACTGTCTCTCGAATTTATCCTGCGCACTCAATGGCGGAACAGGAAGACCAAAACCGCGCAACTCGCGAGCATTGATGTTGGCCTGTCCGATTGCACCGCGAGCAGTCTCGAACAGCACCTTCTTCATGTGGGCCGAGTTCATGAAGGCCCAGAGATAAAACGGGTTTAGGCTTTTTCGTTTCACGCGCACCCGGATGAAATATGAGGCGGCAATTGCCTCACAACTGCCATTCCATAGTCCAGTCTTGCCTACAAGCTCCTTGCTGTTGGTGCGGTTGAACAGAATGTCGCTCGCCTCCAGCCGGTATTTTTTTATTTCCTCGTCTGGTAGCTCAACATACTTGAGGTCAGTGAGATCGAGATTCCCGGCGTAATCGACATTTCCCATACGTATCAGTGGCAGCCCAGCACCGTCGTTGGAAGCCTTGGTACTGCTTCCGTATTCGGCTGACTCGATGACTTCGCCAATCGTTGTTACCGGCCACCCCTTCGGATTCGTTGCCGGGTCGCCGAACATGTCGAAGAACAGGGCGGGAATCAGTTCGGCGGCTTTCTTCTCGGCCTCGCGACGTAGCCGCAGGATACCCCCGGCGCGGGAGAGGAAGTCGATGATGCGGCGTTGTTCTGGGAGAGGCGGCAAGGGGATCGAGAAATCTTCAAGCGCCGACTTGCGGATGTTCTTGATGTTTGCCCCTTGGGCCTCACTCGTCCAGCGCCGGAACCAACTCGATTTCAGATAGAAGCCAAGATATTCCGGTAGACATTTGCCAACATCTGCGCGAAGTAAGGCGCAGAACGCCCCGACACTGCCGGACCAATCTGACTGGGCGACAGCGGTTTTTCCAACAACTGATGCGCTGCCAGAAGACATGCAAATTGCGATGTCGCCTTCTTGGATACGCTGAACGCTCGATACATTGGATGAGGGAACCCAAACCAAGTCATCATTCGTGTTGAGCACATCGCCGATGTTCCCAGCTCGCAAGATCGGCAAATAGCCGTCGCGGGGGGTATCCGTGGCTTCGCTTTTATCCCAGCTGACACCACGAATGACATTCGCAATCTCTGCGATGCGGGCGGTAGTCATGCCTGCTCCGCGAGGACTAGCCGCAACGCTTCCACCTCTTCAGCAATCTCAGCCTCGATAGCGGCGAGTTCATCCAGCAGCTCACGGGGGTCCTGGTGCTCGACGGCGGTCTGGTTCATGGGCCGATAGCGTCCCGCCGAGAGATTGAAGTCGTTGACGCGCAGCGTGGCCACGTCGGCGAACCACCAGTTGTGGGGCCAGATACGGCCCTTCGACTCCGCTCCGCTACGCTCAGGGCGAACGGCATCCTTTCCGTTCGTGCTGAGCGTAGGAGGCAAAGCCTCCGGAGTCGAAGCACACCATGTTTCCCAGCACGACGCCCTGTTTCGGTAGGCAGCGATCAGGCCGGGCAGGTCGTCGGCCTCGATGGGCGTGTCGTGGTTGGCATCCAGCTTGTAGCCGTCGTTGTCGGCATGCAGGAAGAGCACCTTGTCGGTGGTGGCTGAAAGCCCTTCGACTCCGCTGCCGCCACGCTCAGGGCGAACGGGTTTGCGGAAGATCAGCACGGAGGTCTTCACCCCCGAGTAGGGCTGGAACACGCCGCCGGGTAGGGAGAGCACCGCTTCCACCCGGTTGATCTCGATCAGCTGGCGGCGCAGTTCCTTGTGGGCGCCGGTGGAACCGAACAGCACGCCCTCGGGCACGATGACACCGCAGCGGCCGCCGGGCCGCAGGCTGTCGAGCATGTATTTGAGGAACAGCAGCTCGGTGGCGGTGGTGGTGCCCACCTTCACATCGTCCACGATGCGGTCCTTGTCCACCCGGCCGGAGAAGGGCGGGTTGGCGAGCACCACATGGAAGCCCTCCCGAGGCAGGCCCAGCTCCCGCTTCCTTTCGCTGTCCAGTGTGGTGGTGAGGACGTTGCGCAACAGGATGCGCACATTGGGCAGGCCGCGCAGGGTGAGGTTCATGGTGGCGAGGCGCACCATCTTGGGATCGACATCGTTGCCGTAGAAGGTGGCGTTTTGCAGCGCGGAGACCTGGGCGGCGGAGAGCTGGTCGCCCAGGCCCCGCTTTTGCGGCTTGCCGTCCAGTTCCACTTCCTGGATGGCGGCGGGGGAGGAATTGGCCAGGCGCATGTGGTTGTAGGCCGCGACGAGAAAACCCGCCGTGCCTGCGGCGGGGTCGTAGATGGTCTCGCCCACCTTGGGGTCGATCAGCTCGACGATGGCGCGGATGACATGGCGCGGGGTGCGGAACTGGCCCAGCTCGCCGGCCTGCTTGATCTGGCGCAGCACATGCTCGAACAGGTCGCCCTTGGTGTCGGCGTCGGACTGGTCGAGCCGCAGGCCGTCCACCAGCGCCACCACCTGGGTGAGCACGGTGGGCTCGTCGATGGTGAGTCGCGCGCCGTGCATGAAGTTGTGCGCGGCCTGCTCGCCCAGTTCGGTGAAGAAGGCGAATACCTCGTCGCGCACGAAGCGCACCAGTGCCTCGCCGGACAGGCCCTTGGCCCACACCGACCAGCGCAAGCGGTCACGCGGGATGGTCCTCTGGCCGGGCGTGAGGGCGTTGAGCGGGTTCTTCAGCACCCACTCACCCGCGAAGATCGGCATGTAGGGCTGCTTGAGCACGCTGGCCTTGGCGGCGTTCTCGGCGTCGATGCCTTCCACCAGATAAAAGAAGAACAGGAAGGAAAGCTGTTCGGCGTTGCTGACGGGGTCGGGGTAGCCACCACCGAAGAGGTAGTCACGAATCTGGTCGATAGACCGCCGCATGTCGGGGGTCAGGGGCATGGGGTTTCCTTGGGTTGTTGGCTGGCCCTTCGATACGGCGCTTCGCGCCTACTCAGGGCGAACGGGTGAGGTAAGGCT
The DNA here is from genome assembly GCA_964628785.1 of uncultured Thiobacillus sp. Lineage (GTDB taxonomy): Bacteria > Pseudomonadota > Gammaproteobacteria > Burkholderiales > Thiobacillaceae > PFJX01. The sequence continues at coordinate 7,460 of CAZVNY010000033.1, read as the reverse complement.
AGGGGCCTACTCAGGGCGAACGGATGGGGTAAGGCTGGGGGCCTGTCCAGGATGAAGGGCTGGGCCAGAAGTTTGCCACTTCCCAGGGGGAATGGAGGGGCCAAGGCTGCAGGCCTGCCCGGTGCAAGCGGTATGCCTCCGTTCGTGGTGAGTAGCCCGCCCTGGCGGGCGTATCGAACCACAGCCCGGCTAAAACGATGCCTCATGTTTTCCTGGAGAAGTCCTTTTGCGCCAAGCGGCTGACCGCGGCCCAGTCGCCCCGCATCATGGCCTCCTTCTTTTTCCGGCTCCAGCCCTTGATCTGCAATTCGGCGGCCAGGGCTTCTGCACGGCTGGCGCATGCCTGGGACCAGGCCAATTCCACGGGCAATCTTTCCGCGGTATAGCCGCCACATGCCCCGGTCTGGTGCTCGCCAATGCGTTTTTCCAGGTTATCGGTGTGGCCGGTGTAATAGCTGCCATCCGCGCAACACAGTATGTAGACCCAGAAGCTCATTGCATCCGCTCCTGGACGGTATGTCCCATGGCGGCAGTTGGCGCTTGTTCAGGGCCGAATACGGTGGCATTGAGGCTGGCGAGCAGCTCTCCGAGAGGGGCTTCGCCGCCAAAGATGCGCTGTGCTTCGCGCATGCCGCCCATGAGGCTGAAGGGGTGGAAAGCAAAGTGGCCCGCCGTGAATTCATCCAGGCTGTCGGCGTTGGCGCGGAGCTGGCTACCGACGATACGCAGCCAGCGTTCCTGGCTGGCGTCGAGCTTGTTCTGGGTGAGGAACTACGCCTTGAACCGGGTACCCAGCTCGGCAACTTTCTGCTCGCTGGCTGCGGGAAAGACCAGGTTGCCGTTCTCGTCCACCGTGACCCACTCCCGGGTCGTCGGGTCGATGTGGTCGTCGATGTCGAGTGCGAGCAGGCGGCGCGGTTCGTACTTTTTCTTGCGTACCTGCCTGACGGTGACGACACCACCCTGGGCGTATTCCTCGTCATCGCCGTGGTAGTCGGTGACACCGACGAAGTCGAACAGGGTGAAGATGGGCTTCTTGTCGGCCTTGCGGGTGCCGCGTCCGCGCATCTGCTGATAGAGGATGGCGGAACGGGTGAAGCGCGCGAAGACCAGGTTGACCACTTCGGGACAATCGAAACCGGTGTCGAGCATGTTCACCGACACGAGGATCTGCGGGAAGGGCTCCTTCTTGAAGCGTTTGATCTTGGTCATGCCGTCCACGGTGTCGTCCGCTCCCATGCCGGACACGACATAGTCGGCGTAGCGCACATCGGGTGAGGGCTTCCTGTCGGCAAATTCGGCATCGAGCAGTTCGGCCAGGGTGGCGGCGTGGCGCTTGGTGACGCCGAAGACGATGGTCTTGCCGAGCAATGGCTTTCTGAGCACGCCCTTGTGATCGCGGTAGCCGTTTTCCATCACCTGGCGGAATTCGCGCACCATGGCCCGGTTGCGTTCGGGGATGCTGAAGCGACGCTCCAGGGCATTGGGATCCACCGTGATGCGATCCGTATCCCTGAACAGCTGCTCGAATTCGGCACGGCTGGCGGCGTCCATGGCCGTCCAGTCGAGCTCGTCCTTTCTGACCTCGAAACCGTCCTCGGCCGCGGTCTTCACGGTCCTGGCCTTATAGATCTGGTAGGGCACCAGATAACCGTCCCGGATGGCGTCCTTGAGCTTGTAGGAGAAGCTGGGGTTGTCCACCTCGAAGAAGCGCAGAGTGTCGCGCACGAAGAGCTTGTCCTCTTCGTCGGGGGTCATGTCGTCGAGATTGGCCACACAGGGCGTGGC
>CAZVNY010000033.1:0-5662 GCA_964628785.1 uncultured Thiobacillus sp. | reverse complement strand
AAGTGCTTGAGCACGCCGCTCCACTTGCCGTAGATGCTGCGGTGGCATTCGTCGGAGATGACGAGGTCGAAGTAGCCCGAGGAATACGCGCTGTAGATGTTCACCATGCTTTGCAGCGTGGTGATGGTGATGCGTTTCTCGTCCTGAAAGCGGCGGCCCGCGCGCAACACATAAGAGGGGTAGTCGGGCAGATGCTCGACGAAGGCGTCCTCGGTCTGCTTGGCGAGCGGGATGCGGTCGACCAGGAACAGCACACGGGTGATGGCGTTGGCTTGAAACAAACGCTTGATGAGGGCGGCGGCGGTACGGGTCTTGCCGGTGCCGGTGGCCATTTCGACCAGGAGCTTGCGGCGGCCCTGCGTCATCTCCCTGCAGAGGGTGTCGATGCAGGCCTGCTGATAGTCACGTCCGGCTATGCGCCCGTCGATGGGCACGTCGAGCAGCCCACGCCTGACCTGGGCGGTGGCGGCACGGCGTTCGAGGTCGTCCTGCTTGAAGAAGGTCTTGACCAGGCGCGGATAGGCTTCGCGCTGCCATTCCCAGAAGCGTATCTCCTGGCCGTTGGCGAGGAAGACATAGGGCACGTTGAGCTGGCGGGCGTAATTTCTGGCCTGCCCGGCGGCGTCGGCGGGATTCACGGAGAAGCGCTTGGCTTCGATGACGGCCAGGGAGCGGCCGTGGCGGTCGCACAGCACATAGTCCGCGCGCGTGCCGTCTGCCAGCACGACTTCGTAGCGAACGCTGTTGGTGTCCTGGGTGTTCCAGCCCTGATCGTGCAGCTGGGCATCGATCAGGACCCGCGAGAAGGCTTCGTTTTGCCCCATCCCTTCGATAGGTGTCTTAAGTTGTTTGCTTTGTGGCTCAAGCCTTTGAATCGTATCGCATTGAGGCGGGGTGCGCCCAAAATTGGGCGCCAGTCTCCGTGCAACCCCGGCCTTGATAAGCCCTGCTCAATTTTTTACTGCCCGGGGCAGAAACACCCGGCAGGTCTACGCCCCTGACTTCATAGAACGATGGTTCTATAATGGCTCCATGCCCAGCGACCAGGATTACCTCACCCAACTGCAGGACTACTACGCCCGCCATGGCGTGTTGCCCTCCTATGCCCGCATTGGCGAGCTGGTGGGACTGCGTTCCAAGAACTCCGTGGCGGTGATGCTGGGTCGTCTGGTCAAGGCCGGGTTGTTGCAGCGGACCCCGGGGCGGCGCCTGGCGCCCACCGAGGCCTTCTTTGGCCGGGCCGTGGTGGATTCCGTACAGGCGGGTCTGCCCCAGGCGGCCAATGATCCGGGCCAGGCCAGCCTGGCCATCGACAGTTATCTGGTGCAGCACCCCGGCAGTACCGTGCTGCTCACGGTAAAAGGGGATTCCATGCGGGATGCCGGTCTCATGGAGGGCGATCACCTGGTGGTGGATCGCAAGGTGGATGCCCGGGAGGGGGATATCGTGGTGGCCATCGTGGATGACCAGTTCACGGTGAAATACCTGGCCCGGGATGCCCGGGGCTTCCACCTCAGGCCCGGCAATCCGGCCTACCCCCTCATCCGCCCCCGGGGCCGACTGGAGGTCTACGGCGTGGTGGTGGGCAGTTTCCGGCGTTATTGACCATGGTGCAGATCGAATCCCGCCTGACCCCGACGCCGGCCCGGCTGGCCCTGCCCCTCTTCGCCAGCGCCATCCAGGCGGGCTTTCCCTCCCCGGCCGAAGACTACGTGGCCGCCCGGCTGGATCTGAACGAGCTCCTGATCCGCCATGCCGAGGCCACCTATTTCCTGCGGGTAAGGGGGGATTCCATGCTGGGGGCCGGCATCCATCCCGGGGATCTCTTGGTGGTGGACCGGGCCCTCACCCCCCGGGACGGTAATGTGGTGGTGGCGGAAGTGGATGGCGCCCTCACGGTCAAGCGCCTGCGCCTGCGGGCCGGCCTGCCGGAGCTGCACCCCGACAACCCGGCCTATCCGGTGATCCGTTTCCGGGAAGGCCAGGAGCTGCGCATCTGGGGCGTGGTCACCAGCACTGTGCACAGTGTGCTTTGAGTGGGCTGCGTCGATGGCCATGCCACATGCCGCCATGCAATATGCCCTGGTGGACGGCAACAACTTCTATGTCTCCTGTGAGCGGGTCTTCAACCCCGGCCTGGAGGGCATGCCCGTGGTGGTGCTGTCCAACAACGACGGCTGCGCCGTGGCCCGCTCGGACGAGGCCAAGGCCCTGGGCATCCGCATGGGGGCGCCCTGGTTCCAGATCCGGGCACTGCTGGAGGCCCATGGCGGCATCGCCCTGTCTTCCAACTACACCCTCTATGCCGACATGAGCCGGCGCATGATGGCGGTGATCGGTGGTTTCAGCCCGGAGCAGGAGGTGTACTCCATCGACGAGTCCTTCCTGCGTTTCAGCGGCTTCCGGCATTGGGACCTGACCGCCCTGGCCACCCGTCTGCGCCAGACCGTGAAGCAGTGGACCGGCCTGCCCGTGGGGGTGGGCATCGCCCCCAGCAAGACCCTGGCCAAGCTGGCCAACCACCTGGCCAAGAAACACCCGGACTTCAAGGCCCAGGGAGTATGCAATCTGCAGGACCTCTCCCCCTGGCAGCAGATCCGCTATTTCACCGAGGTGGACGTGGGCGAGGTCTGGGGCGTGGGCCCCCGTCTGGCCCCCCGGCTGCGGGACATGGGTATCCAGTCGGTGCAGGACCTGAAGCTGGTGGACCCCGGCCTGATGCAGAGGACCTTCAGCGTGGTGCTGGCCCGTACCGTGCGGGAGCTCAACGGCATCCCCTGCCTGCCCCTGGAAGAGGCGCCGCCGCCCAGGAAGCAGATCATCTCTTCCCGCAGCTTCGGCCATCCCGTCACCCGCCTGCAGGACCTGCTGGAAGCCGTGGCCAGCCACGCCGCCCGGGCGGGGGAGCGACTCCGGGGGGAAGGCCAGGCCGCCGGCAGCCTGCAGGTCTTCGTCAACACCAACCCCTTCATCCCCGACGAGCCCCAATACCATCCCGGGGCCACGCTACCCTTCGCCACCCCCACGGCCGACAGCGCCCGCCTGATCCAGGCCGCCCGCCAGGGTCTCCGGCGCATCTACCGCCCGGGCTACCGCTACAAGAAGGCGGGGGTCATGCTCATGGACCTGGGCCCGGCCCGGGTGCAGCAGGGGGATCTCTTCGCCCCGCCGGAAACCGCCACCCGCAGCCGCCTGCTGGCCTTGGTGGACGCCGCCAACCGCGGCCTGGGACAAGGCACCCTGCGCTTTGCCGCCGAAGGCATCGGCCAGCCCTGGAAGATGCGGCGGGAGCGCATGACACCCGCCTACACCAGTGACTGGGGCGAACTGCCCGAGGTGTTTTAGGGCACCGGGGCTGGACCGATGTGCGGCCGTTTCGCCCTCAAATCCACGCCGGAGACGCTGATCCGCATCTTCGGGCTGGATGCATGCGCGGAGCTGGAGCCGCGCTACAACATCCCCCCCGGCACCGATATCGCCGTCATCCACCAATCGCCGGAGGGCAGGCGGGTGCTGCACAAATTGCGCTGGGGCCTGGTGCCCCACTGGGCCCGGGACCCGGCCATGGGCAGCAGGCTCAGCAACGCCCGGGGCGAAACCGTGGCGGAGAAGCCCGCCTTCCGGGATGCCTTCAAGCGCCGCCGCTGCCTGATCCCCGCCGACGGCTTCTATGAATGGCAGGCCCAGGACGGGCACAAGCAGGCCTTTTACGTCAGCCTGCCGCAACCCTTTGCCATGGCCGGCCTGTGGGAGGCCTGGAAGGCCCCCGATGGCGAAATCCTGCGGACCTGCTGCATCATCACCACGGGCCCCAACCAGCTCATGCAGGCCATTCACCCGCGCATGCCCGTCATCCGCATGCCCGTCATCATCCCGCCCGGGGACTGGCAACGCTGGCTGTCCGGCCCTGCCCCGGGGCTCACCGAACTGCTGCGCCCCTATCCCGACGCCTCCATGCGGGCCTGGCCCGTGGACCGGCGGGTGAGCAAAACCAGCAACGACGACGCCTGGCTGCTCGAGCCGGTGGCCCCGGACGGGGAAGCCGCCCCATGACACCGCCGGAGGAGGCAGATTGACCTTGGGCCGTAGTATCAGAATGCAAACACCGCTTTCCCGCCCGGACCCGGGCGGATGCACCCTAGCCCACTGGGCCGTAGTGCGGGTTTCCACCTGCGGTTTTGCCCACAGTCCTGCCTGCAGGGCCGGAAGATGAGCCCCGCCACCCCCTCCGTCAGCCGGGATGCAGATGGGGCAGAAGCGTTGCCGGTCCTGTACCGGGACGACTGGCTCATCGCCGTGCACAAGCCCGCCGGACTGCTGGTGCACCGCACGGGACTGGACCGCCACGAAACCCGCTTTGCCGTGCAGATGCTGCGGCAACAGATTGGCCGGCCCGTGTGGCCCATGCACCGTCTGGACAAGGGCACCTCGGGCATCCTGCTCTTCGCCCTGGACCGGGACACGGCGCGGACCCTGGGCCGCCAGTTCGAGGCGGGGGAAGTGGCCAGGCGCTACCTGGCCGTGGTGCGGGGCCACCCTCCCGCATGGGGCCTCATCGACCATCCCCTGTCCCCCATGCCGGACGCATATGCACACAGCCCTACGCGGGACGACGGCCCGGCCGCCCAAACCGCCCTCACCCGCTTTCGCACCCTGGCCACCGTGGAGCTGCCCTACCGGGTGGATCGCTACCCGAGCAGCCGCTATGCCCTGGTGGAACTGGAACCCCTCACGGGCCGGCGGCATCAATTGCGCCGGCACATGAAGCACATCGCCCACCCCATCATCGGCGACGCCACCCACGGCAAGGGCCGTCACAACCGCCTGTTCCAGGAACTCTTCGCCAGCCGCAGGCTATTGCTGGCAGCGGTGGCTTTGGCCTTCCGGCACCCGCTGAGCGGGGCCCGGCTGGAACTGCACGTCCCGCCCGCCGCAGATTTCGCGCAGGTGGTGGCGCAGCTGGGGTGGACGCTGCCCACGCCGCCCAGGGGCTGCGGTTAGAATGCCCGGCCCATCCCGCACAACGCCCGTCCACCATGGCCCTCAAGGCAACCATCTACAAGGCCGAGCTCCAGATCGCCGACATGGAGCGCAACCACTACGCGGACTACAGCCTCACCCTGGCACGGCACCCCTCGGAAACCGACGAACGCATGCTGGTGCGCCTGCTGGCCTTCGCCCTGTTCGCCGATGCCGGCCTGACCTTCGGCAAGGGCCTGTGCGTGGACGACGAGCCGGACCTGTGGCGCAAGGACCTGACCGGGGTCATCGAGCAATGGATCGACGTGGGCCTGCCGGATGAGAAATGGACGCGCAAGGCCTGCGGCCGCGCGCGACAGGTGGTCATCGTCAACTACGGCGCCCGTCCCGCCGACGTGTGGTGGGCCCAGAACCGGGACAAGCTGGCCCGCCTGGCCAACCTGAGCGTCTATCGGCTGCCCTTCACGGCCACCCAGGCCCTGACCGCCCTGGCGGCGCGCAACATGCAGCTGCAATGCACCCTGCAGGACGGCCAGGTGTGGATCGGCAACGGACAGGAGACGGTGCATCTGGAGCCGGTCTGCCTGCAAGACCACAGGGACAGCCAGGCCGGCCGTTGAATTGCACCAGGTGCGCAGGCATCGGCCTAGCGGGTTTGTCGCCAGCCCACGCCCCGCCCCAT
>CAZVNY010000032.1:0-11880 GCA_964628785.1 uncultured Thiobacillus sp. | reverse complement strand
ATTTACCAGGTAAACAGAGACCTGCACCTGTTCCTGGCGCAGGGCGTTGAGAAACGGGTCTTGTAGTTGCAGCCCTTTGCTCATGGAATTTCCTTATGATTTATGGTGCGGTGGAAAAGAATTTTATTACTATTTCTTCGTTAGTCGAGCTCGAACTGGCTCCAGAGGCCCAGGTATTTCTCTGCTTGGGGCATACGTGCATCTCCCATCAGGCCCTGGACACTACAGCTTGCCCCACTTTGTTGCCAGCGCGAATCTTACTCTATGATTAAAGCCAGTTTTCCATTCGTGGGCCAATGGATACGTCCATCCTCAGCACAGCTGACCCCATCGCCGCATCGCTGGTGAACACCCGCGAGGGCCTCCCAGTCCATGTGCAAGCAGGAGGCCGGGGGGGCGCGGGCGCCTCACGCTACGAGGCCATAGCCAGGGGACAGGGCGGTACGGAAACGGGAAGCCCAGTCGGGGGTGAGGCAAGGCCTACAGCCCGACCTCAAACATCTCAGCAGATCCCGGGGCGCATCCGCTTCGTCACCCTGGAGGGGGTTCAGGCCACCCAGTATTTCGATTCCAAAGATATCCTGATCTATCAGGTCCCCTCCCCTGGCCAGATCCATTTGATCAAGGTAAAAGAAAGCAACGACCAGTCTCAGGTGGAGGCCCAGGCCTAGGGAAACGCTGATCAAATCCATTGCCGTCATTGCGCGCGTAGCACGGCAATCCAGGATCCATGCGCAAGCAACAACTTCTGGATCGCCACGTCGCTTCGCTCCTCGCGATGACGGATTTGATCAGCGTTTCCCTGGATCCCTGCTCCCGACACTGCGCAGGACTGCAAGCCCTGTCAGGGCTGCCTATCGCAACACGAACCCGGGCTAGGAAAAGGTTTTCTTCCGGTAGCGGTGTTCCCTTCGCGCCCTTTTGACCTGACGCTCGCTCAGGGGCTTGGGCTTGCGGTCTTCATAGGGGTTGATGCCCGCCTTGAATTCCACCCGCAGGGGAGTACCGGCCAGATCGAAGGCCTTGCGGAAGGTGTTTTCCAGGTAGCGCCGGTAATCGTCGCCTATGCCTTCCAGGTGGTTGCCGTGGATGACGATGACCGGGGGGTTGCTGCCGCCCTGGTGGGCATACTTGGGCTTGGGCCGGAACAGGCCGGACTTGGGGGGCTGATGCTGGGCCACGGCAGCGTGCAGGATCTTGCTCAGACGGGGCGTGGACAGCTTGGCAAAGGCCGCGGCATAGGCCTCATCCACGGATTTCAACAGCCCCTTGACGCCCTGGCCGTGGAGCGCGGAGATGTAATGGAAGCGGGCAAAACCCAGGAACTCCATGCGTCGCTGCAGTTCCCGCTTGACCTGGTCCCGCTGGTAGCTGTCCAGGCCGTCCCATTTGTTGATGGCCACCACCAGGGCCCGGCCCGCCTCCAGGATGAACCCTGCCAGATGGGCATCCTGGTCGCTGATCTGTTGCTGGGCATCCAGCACCAGTACCACCACATTGGCCTCCTCGATGGCCTGCAGGGTCTTCACCACGGAGAATTTCTCCACCGCCTCGAAGACCTTGCCCTTGCGGCGTATCCCCGCCGTATCGATGAGGGTATAGGGGCGCCCGTCCCTTTCGAAATCCACGTGGATGGCGTCCCGGGTGGTGCCCGGCTGGTCGAAGGCGATAACCCGCTCCTCGCCCACCAGGGCATTGACCAGGGTGGACTTGCCCACGTTGGGGCGGCCGACGATGGCGATCCTAGGCTGCCCCGACGCGACCTCCTCGGCCACGGTGTCGGGGAAATCCTGCAACACCCAATCCATGAACTCTCGCACACCCTGGCCGTGGGCACCGGAAATGGCCAACGGTTCACCCAGGCCCAGTTCGTGGAATTCGGCACAGACCACGTTCTGGTTCATGCCTTCCACCTTGTTCACGGCCACGTAGACCGGGCGGCCGGTACGCCGCAGGCGCTCGGCGATGATCTTGTCCTGGGGGGTGATGCCACTGCGACCGTCCACGAGAAAGATGATGGCATCCCCCTCGTCCACGGCCTGCAGGGTCTGCTTCGCCATTTCCGCCAGGATGCCCGTGTCCACCACGGGCTCCACGCCGCCGGTGTCCACCACCAGATAGGGCTTGCCACCCATCCGGCCGTGGCCGAAATGGCGATCCCGGGTCAGGCCCGGCTGGTCATGGACCAGGGCGGCCCGGGTCTTGGTGAGACGGTTGAACAGGGTGGACTTGCCCACATTGGGGCGGCCGACCAGGACGATGGTGGGTTTCATGACTTGCCTGGCAGTCAGACAACGAAGCTGGCCACCAGCGGATTCCTCACTGTATCTTCAGGGCGTAGAGGCCGCCCTGGGCGGTCTGGGCGATGAGACCGGACCTCAGGGGCAGCATCACCCCGCCGATGGCGCTGCCATCCGTGGCCACCCGGGCCGCGAAGGCCCCGTCGTCCGTATCGAGCAGGTGTACATAGCCCTGGTAATCCCCCACGGCCACATAGCGTTCCGCCACCGCCACCGGACTGGACAGGCGCCGATCCCGCAGTTTGTCCTGTTTCCAGGGATGACTGCCCCGTTCCTTGTCGAAGGCCAACAGGCTGCCATGTTCGTCGGCCACGTAGAGCATGCGCCCATCCATGTCCACGCCCCGCATGGCGGACACCTCCCGGGCCCAGAGACCGTTGCCGCGCTGGCGGTCGAAGCAGGCCACCCGCCCCTGATAGGCCGCGGCACACACCTGTCTGTCGTCCATGGCCATGGGGCCCACCACATCGGCGATACGCTCCAGTTCGGTGGTGCCCCGGGGCAGGGTGACGTTGGACTCCCACAAGGGCGCGCCGTTGTTCAGGGCCAGGGCACTGACCCGGCCCCCGGCATGGCCCACATACAGGGCCCCTGGAGTCAGGAGCATGTGGCTCTGCTCACGCAGGGTCAGGGCGGGCAGGACGCGTCCCGTATCCCAGCGCAGCTCGCCATCCGCTGCCTCCAGCAGATAGACATGTCCGTTGTTCCCCCTGGCCGCCACCACGCCATCCGCAACCACGGGGGGGACCAGGATCTCGCCGGACAGCCTGGCGGTCCAGGCCGGCGTGCCATCCTGGGCATGGAAGGCCAGCACCTCACCCTTGGGGGTGCCCACCAGCACCAGGCCTTCGCCCACGGCCACGCCGGCGGACAGGATCTTGCCCGCCTCCGCGCGCCAGACCTCCCGGCCGCTGGCCAGCTCCAGCTTGACGATGCGCCCGTCCCTGGCGGCGGCGTAAACGGCCTGACCATCAGAAGCCGGGGAAAAGGTATAGATGCCGGCGCTGCCCACGCTGGCGTGCCAGGCCTGGGAGAGACCGACCCGGGGCTTGATCTCCACCAGCTCGGCGGGCTTGACGCTGCTCTTGCCGCCGCCGAACCAGCCGCTCACGGTGGAACAGCCGCCCAGGGTGAGCAGCAGGGGCAGGACCAGCAGGGCGAGACGGGTGCCGGGTTTCACGTCAGCCTCCCAGGGCATCCAGGCGCATTTCCACCAGGGGGCGCAGGGAACTCTTCTCGTCGAGTTTTTCCATGGCCTCCTTGTAGGCGCTGCGGGCCGCGTCCTGCTTGCCGTCTGCCACCAGCACGTCCCCCTTGAGCTGGGCTGCCAGGCCGGCGAAGGCCGGTGCAAAGGGTTTCTCCAGCAAGCCCAGGGCACCGGCCAGATCCTTTTCCTCGAACTTGATGCTGGCCAGGCGCAGACGGGCCAGCTGGGTGGTGCCCTCGTCCCGGGCATGTTCCAGGGCATATTCGTACTGGGCCCGGGCGCTCTTCAGGTCGCCGGCTTCATAGTTCATGCTGCCCGCCAGCCAGGCCGCGGGACTGGCATAGGCACTGCGGCCATGGTCTTCCATGATGCGGGCCGCCGTGTCCCGGGTGGTCTTCGTATCATTCATGGCGGCGGCTTCCACCACCTGGTCGAACAACATGGAGGCCTCCGCCATCTGATTGCGGTTCCAGGTCTCCCAGGCACGCCAGCCCGCCGTGATCAGGAGAAAGGCCGTCACCCCCCAGATCACCTTGTTGCCGTGCTGTTTCCACCAGGCCTTTGCCTGATCGATTTGTTCCTGTTCTTCCAGATCGAATGCCATTTCAAAGCCCTTTCACTAAGTCTGCCGCCTGGGCCAGGGGAACCCGGCGCTGTTCACCCTGGCTGCGCAATGGTTTGAGCGAGACCTCGGCCAGCGTCGCCTCGTCCTCGCCAATGATGACGGCGTGGCGGGCGCCGCTGGCGTCGGCCTTTTTCATTTGTGACTTGAAGCTGCCGCCCCCGCCATGCAGCACCACCTTCAGGCCCGCATCCCGCAGTTGCTCGGCGGCCTGCTGTGCGAAACGGTGCACGCCCGCACCCACATTGACCACATAGGCGTCCGGGCCCGTGCTGGCGGGCACCAGATCCGCCTCGCGCAACATGACCAGCAGGCGTTCCACCCCCATGGCGAAGCCGCAGGCCGGGGTGGGTTTGCCCCCCAGCTGGTCCACCAGGGTATCGTAGCGCCCGCCGGCGCATACCGTACCCTGGGCCCCCAGGCGATCCGTGACCCATTCGAACACGGTATGGTTGTAGTAATCCAGGCCCCGCACCAGGCGGTGATTCACGGCATAGGGTATGCCGGCGTCGGTCAGGCCCTGCTGCACCGCATCGAAATGGCTCCTGGCCTCCTGGTCCAGCTCGTCCATGAGCCTGGGCGCGGCTTCCACCAGGGCCTGCATGGCCGGGTTCTTGCTATCCAGGATGCGCAGGGGGTTGCTGTGCAGGCGGCGGTGCGCATCTTCGTCCAGTTCCCCGGCATGGGCCTGGAAGTATGCGATGAGCCTTTCGCGATGCCGGGCACGGGCCTCGCTGCCCCCCAGGGAATTGATCTGCAACTGGATGTGCGCGGCCAGACCCAGTTGCCGCCACAAGCGGGCGGTCATGAGCAGGTGTTCGATATCCAGATCCGGGCCGGCAAAGCCCAGGGCCTCCACCCCAACCTGGTGGAACTGGCGGTAACGGCCTTTCTGGGGGCGTTCGTGGCGAAACATGGGGCCCCGATACCACAGGCGCTTGCCGCCGTCGAAGAGCAGGTTGTGTTCGATGACCGCGCGCACGACGGAAGCAGTCCCTTCCGGCCGCAGGGTGAGGGATTCCCCGTTCAGCTCATCCACGAAGGTGTACATCTCCTTCTCGACGATGTCCGTGACCTCGCCGATGGCCCGCCGGAACAGCCCCGTATGCTCCAGGATGGGGGTGCGCAGCTCCAGGTAGCCATACTGGGCCAGCCAGGCCTCCACCACGCCCTCGAAATGGTGCCACAGAGGGCTGTCCGCCGGCAGGATGTCATTCATGCCGCGCACGGCACGCAATTGTGTAGTCATTGCTGGGATCGGGGATACGAAAAACAGGAGCGGGGCATCAGGCGGCGTCCTTGCCGTAGGTGCGCCGCACATAATCCTCGACGATGGCCTGGAAGTCCTCGGCGATCCGTTCCCCCTTCAGGGTCACGGTCTTCTCCCCGTCCACGTACACCGGTGCCACCGGGACCTCGTTGGTCCCCGGCAGGGAGATGCCCACGTTGGCGTGCTTGCTCTCGCCGGGGCCGTTCACCACACAGCCCATGACCGCCACGCTCATGTCTTCCACCCCCGGATAAGTACCTCGCCAGACCGGCATCTGCTCGCGCAGCCAGTTCTGGATCTTCAGGGCCAACTCCTGGAAGACCGTGGAAGTGGTGCGCCCACAGCCGGGACAGGCCGTCACCAGGGGAGTGAAGGAGCGGATGCCCATGGTCTGCAGGATTTCCTGGGCCACCTGGACCTCCAGGGTACGGGGCTCATCGGGCTTGGGGGTCAGAGAGACGCGGATGGTGTCGCCGATGCCGTCCCGCAAGAGGATGGCCAGGGCCGCCGTGGAGGCGACGATGCCCTTGCTGCCCATGCCCGCCTCGGTCAGGCCCAGGTGCAGGGCGTAGTCACAGCGGCTGGCCAGGTCCTGGTACACGTCGATGAGGTCCTGCACACCGGAGAGCTTGCAGGACAGGATGATGCGATCAGCACCCAGGCCCAGTTCCTCGGCCCGCTTGGCGGAATCCAGGGCGGAGACGATGAGGGCGTGGCGCATCACCTCTTCCGGCGGTGCGGGCACGGGGCGCTGGGCATTCTCGTCCATCATGCGGGCCAGCAGTTCCTGGTCCAGGCTGCCCCAGTTCACGCCGATACGCACGGCCTTGTCGTAGCGCACCGCGGTTTCGATCAGGGTGGCGAACTGTTCGTCCTTTTTCGCGCCCCGACCCACGTTACCCGGGTTGATGCGCAGCTTGGCCAGGGCCTGGGCACACTCGGGCACGGCCGTCACCAGGCGATGGCCATTGAAGTGGAAGTCCCCCACCAGCGGCACCCGGCAACCCAGCACATCCAGTTTCTCCCGGATGCGGGGCACGGCCCGGGCCGCGTCCTCGGTATTCACCGTGATGCGCACCAGTTCGGAACCGGCCTGCCACAGGTCATAGGTCTGGCGCACGGTGGCCATGACGTCCGCCGTGTCGGTATTGGTCATGGACTGCACCACCACGGGGGTGCTGCCGCCCACGGGCACATGCCCCACCATGACCCGTCGGGTGGGGCGGCGTACGATGGTCTTGGGCATGTTCATTCCAGAGTCAGACGGGCCACCTTCTGGCCGATGAAGGGGGTCAGGTCGATGTGGCGGCCGTCATACACCATGTGCACCTGGGCCGCCTCGCCCACCACCAGAGTGAAGGGGGCGGTACCCGTGAAGCTGTCGCCGTCCCCCGCCCGGATGAGCCTGGAAAAGCGTTTGCCATTGCCATCTTCCACCTGGATCCAGGCGTCTCGGGAAGCATTGAATTGCAGCGTGTGCTGACCGCGGGGGGCCGATGTCGCCGGGATGACGGCTGAGGACGGCGCTGCCGGGGGCTCCGCCTGGGCCAGCACGGGTTTGGGTGCAGTGGCTGCGGGCGCGGCGGGGGCAGTCGTCTGCACCAGCGGGGTTGCCTGCGCTACCTGGCTCGACACAGGCGGTGTGACCACGGCAGATGCCTTGACCTCCTCTCTGGGGGGCGGAGCTGACAGGGACGGGGAGTCAGGCTGTACCGTCAGGTCCTGCGCAGTGCCTGACTGCCCGATCTCTTCCGATTGCTCCATCCGCTCGGGCACATCCGGCAACAGGACCTCTTCCCCCTGGCGCAACCAATGGTAGAGCAGGGCCACGAAGAAGATGAACAAGCCCAAAATCACCACCGGCACCACGACCCAGCGCTGCAGGCCGCCACGGCTCAGACTAACGCCTTCCGTGGGGACGGTGATGGTATCCGCCACCACAGCCTGGGCATCCATGGGGATGATGAGCTCGTCGGGATCCAGATCCAGCAGGCGGGCATAGTTGCGGATGAAGCCCCGCAAAAAGACATCCGCCGGCAACCGGCTCTCATCCTCCGTCTCCATGGCTAACACTTGGCGCACGGTGAGCTTGAGCTTGGCTGCCACCTCGGCGGCCGACATGCCTTGTTTGGCCCGGGCCTGGGCCAGGAGCTGACCGTAACCGGGCCGCAAACCCTCGCTCATAGGAGCCCTCCGGACTGGTCATATTGACCGAGCAGCAACCATTGGGTCTGCAGAGATTCGGGAAAACGACGCTTCAGCTGGGCGGCATAGCTGGACTCTGCGGCACGATCATTCAAGCTGCGCTCCACCCTCACCCCCAGCCACAGGGCCTGGGCACTGAGTTCGACCACATCGGCCAGCTGCCTGAGCTTGCCACGCGCGGCCAGCAGGCGCTCGGAGCGGTAATCCACTTCCGCCATGCCATGCAAGGCCATGGGCATGTCCGGTGCCCGTCGCAGGGCGCGGGTGAAATACATCTCCGCCCGCTCCAGATCCCCACTGCCCAGGCTGCAGGCACCGGCATTGGTGAGTGCCACCTCCGGCGTGCCATACAGGGGATTGGCCAGGGCCGCCTCGAAACGACTTTGGGCCTCCTGCATACGCCCCCGCTGGCAGAGGAACAGAGCGTAGTTGTTCAGGGCCTCGGAATACTGGGGCTGCAGGGAAATGGCCCGGCGAAAGGCCTCTTCCGCTTCCTTGTCTTCGCGCAGTTCGGCCCGCACCAGGCCCAGCACGTTATAGGCCGGGGCATAGGACGGCTCCACGGACAGGGCGGTGTTCAGGGAATTAAGGGCCACGGCATATTGCCCCCGGGCAAAGTAGCCAGCCCCGAGTTCGGTATGGATCCGGGCCCGATTCAGGGCGCTGCCCAGCGGGGCACCGTCCGCCATGCCCGGCCCCGGGGTCGGTGCCGTGCCACAACCCATCAGACCCGCCAGGATAAAGAGCAGGGTGAGGGATTTTTTCATGCCACCCGCCCCTCCTGGCGCAAGGACATATGCTGCAGCACACGTCGGGATTTGTCCTGCACCTGGCCCGCTAGCTGGCCACAAGCGGCGTCGATGTCGTCCCCCCGCGTCTTGCGCGTGGTGGAGATCTTGCCCTCGGCCATGAGACGCTGGGCGAAAGCGCGTATCACTTCCGGGGCGGAACGCTGGAAGCCCGAGTCGGGGAAGGGATTGAAGGGGATCAGATTAAACTTGCAGGGGATGTCCCGGGTGAGATGCAAGAGTTGCTCCACATGTTCTGGCTGGTCATTGATGCCGGCCAGCATGACATATTCGAAGGTGATGAAGTCCCGGGGCGCCCGTTCCAGATAACGCAGACAGGCCGCCATGAGCGCCTTCAAGGGATATTTGCGGTTGATGGGCACCAGCCGGTCCCGCAGGGCATCGTTGGGGGCGTGCAGGGACACGGCCAGGGCCACGGGCTGCACTTCACGCAGGCGGTCCATGGCCGGCAAGATGCCTGAGGTGGAGACCGTCACCCGCCGCCGGGACAGGCCGTAGGCATGGTCGTCCAGCATGAGGGACAGGGCGGTGACCGTGTTGTCAAAGTTGAGCAGGGGCTCGCCCATGCCCATGAGCACCACGTTGGAGATGAGGCGCTCGCCCTTCGGGTCCCGGCCCATGGCCCGGTTGGCCCACCACAGCTGACCGATGATCTCCGCCACGCTGAGATTGCGGTTGAAGCCCTGGCGCCCGGTGGAACAGAAGGCGCATTCCAGGGCACAGCCCACCTGGGTGGAAATGCACAGCGTGCCCCGCTCCTTCTCCGGGATGAAGACAGTCTCCACCCGGTTTGCAGGTCCCACCTCCAAGAGCCACTTGCGCGTGCCATCACCCGAGGCCTGTTCCTGCACCATGCGGGGTGGGCGGATTGCTGCCACCAGGGGCAATTTGGCGCGCAAGGACTTGGCCAGATCCGTCATCTGCTCGAAATCATCTACGCCAAACTGGTGCAACCAGCGCAAGACCTGACGGGCACGAAACGGCTTCTCACCCAGCCCGGTAAAAAAGGCGGTGAGTCCGGGAAGATCGAAATCCAGCAGGTTGACGTGGCTCAAGGGCGGCCCTGGGGTAGCTCAAGGGAGGCTCAGCGGGAGAAGACCTCGCTGCCGGGGAAGAAATAGGCAATCTCCACGGCGGCGGTTTCGGGGGCATCGGAGCCATGCACCGCATTGGCATCGATGCTCTCGGCGAAATCCGCGCGGATGGTGCCGGCATCGGCCTTCTTCGGGTCGGTGGCCCCCATGAGCTCACGGTTCTTGGCAATGGCGTTTTCGCCTTCCAGGACCTGGATCATCACCGGCCCGGAGGTCATGAAATCCACCAGGTCCTTGAAGAAGGGACGCTCCTTGTGCACGGCGTAGAAACCCTCGGCCTCGGTGCGGGACAACCAGGCCATCTTGGCGGCAACGATCTTCAGACCATTGGTCTCGAAACGGGAATAGATCTTGCCGATGACGTCCTTGGCCACGGCGTCGGGTTTGATGATGGAAAGCGTGCGTTGCATAGCCACGATGAATCACTCCGGAAGGGAAAGGGGAAGGAAGATATTGAATTGACGCGAAAAAGCGCGCGCAAGTTAGCATGAAACGCCTCTAAAATAAAGGCGGCTCGCCGCTTCCGGCGGCTTATGCGAGGAGAAAAAATGGCGGCTGAAAACGAACTGCCAGACAACGACGAGCTCAAGAAAAAGGCCTTGCTGCGCCTGAGCGTGGCAGGTCTGGTCACCGTGGCCGCCCTGGCCGGTCTGTGGTGGCTGGACCAGGACAGGCAGACCTCTGACAAGGCCACCCCGGCAGGGCCCCAACCGGCCCCCATACAGATCGCCCCCATGGCGGAAACCCCATCGCCCCAGGTGGAAGAAGAGGTGGCAGAGGCGCTCCCCGAGGAGGTAACGGAAGAAGACGGCGCCGACAGCCCGCTGGCGGCAGTCCCGGCCCACGAAGACCATAGTCTCGCCGACAGCGCGATCCCCAAGGACACCCCTCCCCCGCCCCGGGTCAGCAACGCCCCCAGGCCCCTGCGCGCCGAGTCGGAGGCCCCGGCAGCACGCCCCGCTGCCCCCGCCATGCCCGAGCCGGCCCGGGTGAGCCCTGGTTCAGCCCGAACCGGCAGTGGCGGGTTCATGTTGCAGCTGGGGGTGTTCAACGACCCAGCCCGGGCCGAAGAGCTGGTGCAACGCCTGCGCCAGCAGGGCCTGCGCGCCAGCACCGAGACCCGGGTGCATCTGGGGCCCTATCTGAACCGGGAGGAGGCGGAGAAGGCCCGCGCCGAAGTACGCCGTCTGGGCATGGAAGGCCTCGTCACCACGCTGCCTGCCACGAAATAGCCCAGCCATCAGGGGCCTTGAAACCGTGGGCCGGTCCCAGACCGGCCACCCAGATCACCTGCCCGTCCAGCGCCAGGACAGGTAACCAGGGGCGCTGCCAGGGGGGAATTCCGGCCTCCCGCATCAGGTCCTTCAGGGGACGCCGTGCTTGATGGGCAGCCAGCTGCATGCGATCACCGGCCTGGCGGTAGCGCAGGCGGGCTGCCGGCGGTAGGGCCACCTCACCGGCTTCCGGCTGCAAATCCAGCACCCCCCCAGCCCCCAGATCCACCCTAATCTCCCCCTGCCAGAGCCGCTCCAGCTGGGGTACCGGGGCAAAGACCGACTTCGGCACGACCTGCACATGATCCCGAAAACACACCACGCTGCAGCGGCCAAAATCCACCCTGAGCTGCGCGACATGGGTCGCACCGCGCAACTGACGCACGGCCTCCAGGAGGGTCTTGCGGCCCAGCTGTCCGCCGGCCTGCTCTACATGATGCCGCAGCAGGTTGCGGGCCCGGGGCTCCGGCAGGTCACGCAGGCGGCCCAAGGACAGGCCCTGGGCGCCCTCGGTGCCCGTGTAGCCCTGGGCATCCAGCTCGGCCAAGTCATCCAACAAATCCGCCCACTCGGCAAACTGGGCGGCGGCCCGGGCCAGGGCAAGGGGCAATCCGGGCATGGCCGCTTCCAGCCCGGGCAAGAGCGTGTGCCGTACATGATTGCGGGCCAGGCTGGGGTCCTGATTGCTTTCGTCCTCCACCCAGTCCAGGCCTTGGGCCCGGGCGTAGGCCTCCAGCTCATCCCGGGTGAACGCCAGGAAAGGCCGCAAGAGCAGGGTGCCGGGTTTGAGCGGCCGGGCCTCCGGCATGGCCGCCAATCCCCGTACACTCGCGCCCCGCAGCAACTGCAGGAGCACGGTTTCCGCCTGGTCATCCTGATGCTGGGCGAGCAGAAGGGCGTCCACGCCCTGGGCCCTGAACACCGCGTAGCGCGCCTCCCGGGCAGCCGCTTCCAGACCCATGCCCCGGGGGTTCACCTTGACCCGGGCCAGCTCCAGAGGGATACCCAGGGCCTGACAGAAGGCCTGGCAATGGGCTGCCCAGGCATCGGCAAAGGGGGACAGGCCGTGGTGCACATGCACGGCGCTGAGGGTGGCACG
>CAZVNY010000031.1:0-11933 GCA_964628785.1 uncultured Thiobacillus sp. | reverse complement strand
CCTACTTCGAGTGCCTGCACGAGCTCAAGCTCATCGTCGACCTGATCTACGAGGGTGGCATCGCCAACATGAACTATTCCATCTCCAACAACGCGGAATATGGCGAGTACGTCACCGGGCCGGAGGTCATCAACGCGCAGTCCCGCGTTGCCATGCGCCAGGCCCTGAAGAACATCCAGAATGGCGAATACGCCCGGCGTTTCATCCTGGAAGGTCGTACCAACTACCCCGAAATGACCGCCCGTCGCCGCCTCAATGCCGAACATCCCATCGAGGTAGTGGGCGAGAAGCTGCGCGACATGATGCCCTGGATCAAGGCCAACAAGCTGGTGGACAAGTCGCGGAACTGATGCGGCGAATGGCAGGTCGCAGGGGGGCAGGCAGGCTGCCTGCCCCGTGATGCACACCTTGTCACCCGTCAATCAGCAGCGAACATCATGTGTATCGGCGTAGCCCCCCCTGCCAAGGCCCCCTGGCCCCACCCGCTCATCGCGCGTGAGGGCTGGCTGTTCCTGGCCATGGCGATCTCCGTGGCCACCTTGGTGGGCCTGTTGGCGGGTTGGCTCTGGTCCCTGCCGTTCTGGCTCATCAGCCTGTTCGTGCTGCAGTTCTTCCGTGATCCAGCCAGGCATGCGCCCATGGGAGAAGGCCTGGTGCTGTCGCCGGCGGACGGCCGCATCGTGGCCGTGGAAGAGACCGATGACCCCTGGCTGCAGCGTCGGGCCCTGAAGATAAGCGTGTTCATGAACGTCTTCAACGTGCATTCCAACCGGGCACCGGTGGACGGCGAGGTGAAGGGCCAGTGGTACAACCCGGGCAAGTTCGTGAATGCGGATCTGGCCAAGGCCTCCACGGAAAACGAGCGCAACGCCCTGTGGTTCCAGACCAAAGCGGGTCAGGACGTGACCTGCGTGCAGGTGGCGGGGCTCATCGCCCGGCGCATCCTCTGTTATGCCGGCACCGGTGAGCGCTACGCCCGGGGTCAGCGCTATGGTTTCATCCGCTTCGGTTCCCGGGTGGATGTCTATCTGCCCACTGATGCCAAGCCCCGGGTTTCCCTCGGAGACAAGGTTCGCGCCTCCAGCGACGTGCTGGCCCAGCTCTGACCCATGTCGGACTCCCCGGAGATCCTCCCGCCCGAGCCGGAAGGCCTGGAAGAAGAGATCAAGCCCCGGCGTCGGGGCATCTTTCTCCTGCCCAACCTGTTCACCACCGGGGCCCTGTTCGCCGGCTTCTTCGCCATCGTTCAGGCCATGAACGGGCATTTTTCTGCGGCGGCCATCGCCATCTTCGTGGCCATGGTGCTGGATGGCCTGGATGGCAGGGTGGCCCGCCTCACCCATACGCAAAGCGCCTTCGGCGCCGAGTACGACTCCCTCTCGGACATGGTGTCCTTCGGCGTGGCGCCCGCCCTGGTGATGTACAGCTACGCCCTGCAGGACATGGGCAAGCTGGGCTGGATCGCCGCCTTTGTCTACTGTGCGGCGGCGGCCCTGCGCCTGGCCCGCTTCAACACCATGCTGGCGGTGCAGGACAAGCGCTGGTTCCTGGGCCTGCCCAGCCCTTCCGCCGCGGCCCTGGTGGCCAGCTTCGTCTGGGTCATGGTGGACAACTACATCACCGGCCAGGAAGTGCGCTGGCTGGCCTGGCTGGTGACCCTGTTTGCCGGCCTGTCCATGATCACCAACTTCCGCTTCTACAGTGGCAAGGACATCAACCTGAAAAAGAGCGTGCCCTTCGTGGTCATCGTGTTGGTGGCCCTGGGCTTCAGCCTGGTGTCCATCGATCCACCGGTGATCCTGTTTCTGCTCTTTCTGATCTATGGCCTGTCCGGTTATGGTTACTGGCTGAAGTGCCGCCTGGCAAAGACGCGCCAGGGCACTGTCATGGACGTCAAACCGCCCGAGGAATGAGCCTGGAAGCAAACATATGGAGCCAGTCATGCAAGACGCATTGATCATTTTCGATACCACCCTGCGGGACGGAGAACAGAGCCCTGGCGCGGCCATGACCAAGGACGAGAAGATCCGCATTGCCCGGCAACTGGAGCGCCTGGGGGTGGATGTGATCGAGGCCGGTTTTGCCGCCGCCAGCCCGGGGGACGCAGAGGCCATCAAGGCCGTCGCCAGCGTCGTGCGCAATTCCACCGTGTGTTCCCTGGCCCGGGCCAACGAACGGGACGTGCGCGCCGCCGGCGAGGCCATCCGGCCGGCCGCCACGGGGCGTATCCATACCTTCATCGCCACCAGTCCCATCCACATGCAGAAGAAACTGCGCATGCAGCCGGACCAGGTGGTGGAGGCAGCGGTGCAAGCGGTGAAGATGGCCCTGGAATACACGGACGACGTGGAGTTTTCCGCCGAGGATGCGGTGCGCTCGGAAATGGATTTCCTCTGCCGCATCTTCACGGCGGTCATCGATGCCGGCGCCAAGACCATCAACGTGCCGGATACCGTGGGCTACAGCCTGCCCAGCCTGTGGGGCGAGCGCATGCGCCAGCTCATCGAGCGGGTACCCAATTCGGGCAGGGTGGTGTGGTCCACCCATTGCCACAACGACCTGGGCATGGCGGTGGCCAACTCCCTGGCGGCGGTGTTGAACGGCGCGCGCCAGGTGGAATGCACCATCAACGGCCTGGGCGAGCGTGCCGGCAACGCCTCCCTGGAGGAGATCGTCATGGCGGTGAAGACCCGCCGGGACGTGTTCACCTGCGATTCCCGCATCGACACCACCCAGATCGTGCCCACCTCCCGCCTGGTGTCCCAGATCACCGGCTACCCCGTGCAGCCCAACAAGGCCATCGTGGGCGCCAACGCCTTCGCGCATGAGTCCGGCATCCACCAGGACGGCGTGCTCAAGCACCGGGAGACCTACGAGATCATGCGTGCCGAGGACGTGGGCTGGAGCACCAACAAGCTCACCCTGGGCAAGCTCTCCGGGCGCAATGCCTTCCGTACCCGCCTGTCCGAGCTGGGCATCGTGCTGGAGAGCGAGGAGGCCCTCAATGCCGCCTTCGCCCGTTTCAAGGAGCTGGCGGACAAGAAGCGGGAGATCTTCGACGAGGACCTGCAGGCCCTGGTGGCGGCGGATGCCGGCGTAGATGCCTGCGACCGCTTCCGTCTGGTTTCCTTGAAGGTCTGTTCCGAGACCGGTGAGGTGCCCCATGCCTTTGTCACCCTGTCCGACGGCGGCGTGGAGATCCAGGCCGACGAGCTGGGCAGCGGCCCCGTGGACGCCGCCTTCCGGGCCATCGAGAAGATGGTGGGCAGCGGTGCCGGATTGCTGCTCTATTCGGTGAACAACATCACCACCGGTACCGATGCCCAGGGCGAGGTCACCGTGCGCCTGACCCGCAACGGCCGCATTGTCAATGGCCAGGGTGCGGACACC
Organism: uncultured Thiobacillus sp.; assembly: GCA_964628785.1. Classification (GTDB taxonomy): domain Bacteria; phylum Pseudomonadota; class Gammaproteobacteria; order Burkholderiales; family Thiobacillaceae; genus PFJX01. The sequence goes on along the minus strand of CAZVNY010000031.1, from coordinate 8,543 downwards.
GACATCGTCATGGCCTCGGCCCAGGCCTATCTAAACGCCCTGAACAAGCTGTACGGCCTGGAGGAACGGGCCCATCCCCAGGTCTGAGGGCCCCCCCACGTCGGCTGCAAGGCCTCAGCCGGTCGGAAGAGATCGCTGTCTGGCCAGTTTGCGTGGCAGGTACTGGCGGGTGGCGTCATAGCCGGCCTGGAAGAGCCGGGTCTTCTGTGCCGGCGTCATGTGGAATTCCAGGGGGGACAGGCCGTCCGTCCGGATCACCACCGTGTTGTGCCACAGGGTTTCCGTCAGATGTTCCCGGGACAGGGTGGTCATGAAGGTGCGCATGAGCATGAACAGGTAATCCGCCACCGGCAGCATGCGTCGTGCCGGATGGCTGGCCGAGCCCTTGTCGTCCCGCATGCGGAAGCACATCACCGGCGTGCCGTCCCCGGCCCAGTCCCGAAACAGGCTGTCCTCCGCCAGGATGCTGCCATCCACCAGGATGTAGTCACCATGGTGGTGGAAGGGGAACACCAGGGGGATGGAGATGGAGTACATCACGGCCTGGGCCACTTCCAGATCCGGGCTTGTGGTCTTGTCGAAGATCACCGGCCTGCCGGCGCGCACGTCCGTGGCCACCACGTGCAGGTCCACCTCCAGATCACGAAAGCGGCAACCCTGCAGTTCCCCGTCCAGCCAGCGCAGGAAGCGTTTGCCCGTGGACAGACCACCGTGCAGCAGCAGGTTGGTGAGAGACATGCCGCGAAACTGGTTGAAATCCACATCCCGGAACAAGGCCTTCATATGTGCCACGTCATGGCCCACCGCCGCCAGGCTGGCCACCACGCTGCCACCGGAAACCCCCACCAGGTGGTCATAGCCCAGGCCCAGGTCCGTCAAGGCGGCCATGACCCCCACATGGGCGGGCAGACGGGTGCCACCCCCGGCAAGGATGGGCACGATATGGCGGGGCAGGCCGGGGTGGGACAGGGGCATTTCCGGCATGGGGTGCTTAACGAGCGCGTGTGGCTTTCAGGATAATGTGGTCATTAACGGTGGGCGGGCGTGGAAAATGCAACCCCGGCAAACCGGTCTTTGACTGTATGGAGTGTTTTGTATGTGTGTTTTCAGCCCCGGGCCTTTGCGGACAGGCCTGCGTGCGCAGGCCCCTGGCCTGTTTTCCCCGGACCGGGGCCCGCTGTGTGGGGGGGTGGCATGAAGTTCTTCTCCCGCCATCGGCACAAGGACCCCCAGCATGCCCAGGTACAGATCAGCGAAAAACACGGGGTGCGCTTCCTGCATCTGGGTGGTACGGCGGTACAGAGCGCCATGCGCATCCGCGAGCCCTGGGCATTGGAACTGGAATATACCCGGGCCATGATGGCCTTTCTGCTGTTTCGCCCCGAGGCCAGGGACCTGGCCCTCATCGGCCTGGGGGGCGGCTCCCTGGCCAAGTTCATCCACCGCCATCTGCCCCAGGCCCGGCTCACGGCCCTGGAGCTGAACCCGGAGGTGGTGGATGCGGCCCGGGCCTTTTTCCTCCTGCCGGGAGACGATGAGCGCCTGACGGTGCAGGTCATGGATGGTGCCCGATACGTCCAGGACCAGCCGGAAGGCCTGGATGTGCTGCTGGTGGATGGCTACGACGCCAAGCGCATCGTGGAAGACCTGGCCAGTGTGTCCTTCTATGACGCTTGTCTGGCCACCCTGCGGCCGGGAGGGGTGGCGGTCTTCAACCTGTGGGGCACGGACCGGTTCTTCCCGGTTTACATGGAGCGCCTGGGCCAGGTCTTCGGAACCCGGCTGTTGCGCCTGCCTTCCGAGCGCCGGGGCAATGTGGTGGTCTTTGCCTTTCGCCCCCCCCTGCCGGACCTGTCCCTGGCGGTACTGAACCGCCAGGCCCAGGCCCTGGAGCCCGCCCTGGATCTGGAACTGCAGGACTTCCTCATGCGCCTGCGCAACTGGAACCCGGTGAGCCGGGAGGCCTTTCTGCTCTGATGGCTGGTCTGCACGGCCCCCGCAGGCGACTTTCCATCTGCAGACGGGGGTGGGAGAATGCTTGTAGTTGAGTAATTTGTTCGAGGTGGCCATGATCGATCGAGACGGTTACCGGCCGAACGTGGGCATCATCCTGTGCAATGTCCGCAACCAGGTGTTCTGGGGCAAGCGTGTGCGTCAGGATGCCTGGCAGTTTCCCCAGGGGGGTATCAAGCATGGCGAATCCCCCGAAGTGGCCATGTATCGGGAACTGATGGAAGAAGTCGGCCTTGCTCGGGAGCACGTACGCATCCTGGGGCGCACGCGCAACTGGTTGCGCTACAACGTGCCAGAGAACTGGACCCGCCGGGAGTGGCGCAGCCATTACCGGGGCCAGAAGCAGATCTGGTACCTGTTGCGCCTGGTGGGGCGGGATTGTGATGTCAAGCTGCGCGCCAGTTCCCATCCCGAGTTCGACGCCTGGCGCTGGAGCGACTACTGGGAGCCCGCCGAGCAGGTGGTGGAGTTCAAGCGGGAGGTCTATCGTTTGGCCCTGAGTGAGCTGGAGCGCTTCCTGGCGCATGGCAGCGTGCAGGATGGCGGCAGCCGGATCCGTCACCCCTACCGCCTGGCTACACGGCTGCATGGCAGTGGTCAGGGCTGAATGTCATAGCTGATTGCAAGGCATTACTACATGAACAGAACCTACAACGTCATTTCCAGTGCCCCCATGCAGAGGGGGACCACGTTTCACAAGCCCCGCCAGGCCCTGCCCGAGCGGGCTGCCCTGGATGACCCCATGAGCGCCGTGATGACGGACTTCAAGGTGGTGACGGCCTATACCGTCTTCCCCCTGGAGACCATCGAGGCCGCCCGGGAGAAGATGATCCACCGCGGGGTGCGCATGCTCCTGGTGGTGGACGACCTGAACAGTATCCTGGGCCTCATCACCTCCACGGACCTGACCGGGGAGAAACCCATGCAGGTGGTCCAGGCCCAGGGCATCCGTCACTCCGACGTCATGGTGAAAGACATCATGACCCCCCGGGAGCGCCTGGAGGTGCTGTCCATCAACGATCTGCAGATGGCCTGCGTGGGCGATGTGGTGGCCACCCTCAAGGCCCATGGACGACAGCATGCCCTGGTGGTGGAGCCGACCCTGGACCAGGGCCAGATCCTGCGGGGCATGTTCTCCGTGTCCCAGATCAACCGCCAGTTGAACACCCAGCTGGAGGTGGAGGGGGTGGCCGGTTCCTTTGCCGAATTGGGTGAGCAACTGGGGCGCTGAGCGGCGTCCCGGGAAGATGGCCTTGCAACTCAAACAGCGCTCTCCCCAGGAACCGACCCGGTCGGTTTCCTGGGTCGGGGGCGAGCCCCTGTGGAAGATGGTGCCCAAACGGGATGCCCGGGGGCAGGCCTATGCGGATTTCATGATGTTGGCCCCGGGCCTGAAAGGGCGCTCCCAGCGGGAAATGGGGGTGATCCTGCAGGTCATTCGTGGCATTCTGGCCCGCTTCGGGGATGCGGTGGCCTTTGCCGATTTCAATATGGATATCAGGGTGTTATGGGTTTCCCTGGAATGCCGCCCGGGCCTCATGTTCCGGGTGGTGGCCGCGTTGCGGGTGCACGTGCCCGAACTCAAGCTGGTGGCCCATTACCCCAGGCAGGGAGCGTGAGCGTGGCTAAAAGCTTGTCCTTATTGCTGATCTTTGCTTTTTGGGTGGGTCAGGCCGGGGCCCAGCAGGGGGGTTGGCCGCCACCGCCGGCCTTCTTTGTCCCCCTCTGGGGCATGCCCGCACCCCAGCAGCCCCCGGCCCAGCCCGGGCTGCCGAGCCAACACCCGGCCAGCCAACCCCTCGCCTATCCCTTCCCGTTTTGGCACTGGGCCCCGCCGCCGGTCCCGCTGCCCTGGGTGTCGCCCCTGCCCAGGGCGACTGTCCCGGCCGTTGCAGCACCGGAACCCGCTGCGCGGGACCAGGGCAGCAGGCTTGCAGAGACGCCCGGGGTGGCGGCCGAGACCCCGATGCTCCCCTCGCAGATCCCTTCCCCACCGGCGCACGTCCCGCCCCCGGTACAGGAGACCGCCATTCCGGCAGAGGCTGGAGTGGAGCCCGTAACGGATACGGCGGCCGCACCGCCTGCTGCGGCAAGGGTGGAGCAGGCGGAGGAGGAGAGGCCCGAGCACGAGATTCCGCTTGCGCCCCCCGTGCAGGCGGATCTGGCCCCCGAGGCCGAGACTGCTGAAAGTGCAGACAGCACTGAAACCCATGCCCCGGCCGTAGCAGAAACGCTTGCCGAGCCCGAAACCGTGCCATTGCCTGAGGCATCCACGGCCAGCGTGGCGGCAAGCGGCTTGCCGCCCGCTGCCGCCAAGCCGGTGCCGCCGGTCCAGGCCAAGAGTGCGCCACCCCGGCCGGGCACGAAACAGGCCCCCAGGGCCACGGCCAAGCCCAGGCCTGAACCTGCACCCAAAACGGCCAGGAAACCGCTTGCCCGCACGGACAGGACGCCTGTTTCCGGCGAGACGAAAGCCACCAGCTCGGCAGCCCCCAAGGCCAAGGCGGGCAAGAAGCGCAAACTCTGCTGGAAGGACGGTCGTCTGGACGTGTGCGACTGACAACCCGCGCGCTATGGCCCGGGGGCGGTCTGCCTACCCATCCGGGTAGGCGGCAGGGCATTAATAACCCAGTAAAATAATCAACTTATTGCGCATCGGGCTTGAAATGCCCTCAGACGCCACCATTTCACCAGCGTTTGGCCTGCCTGGCCCGATTTTCCATTCAACCCGAGGTAAACCATGTCCGTATCCGAGCAGCAGGTGCAAGACGCCCTGAAAGATCTCATCGATCCCAATACCCAGAAGGACTTCATTGCCACCAAGTCCGTGAAGAACATCAAGGTGGACGGTGACAAGGTAAGTCTGGATGTGGTCCTGCCCTATCCCGCCCAGACCGTGATCGCCGAGATCAAGGCCATGCTGGAAGAAGGCATCAAGGCCGCCACCGGCGCCACGGCCACGGCCAACGTCACCTGGAAGGTGGTGGCCCATGGCGTGCAGAAGGGGGTGAAGCTGATCCCCGGGGTAAAGAACATCATCGCCGTCTCCTCCGGCAAGGGCGGCGTGGGCAAGTCCACCACCGCCGTGAACCTGGCCCTGGCCCTGGCCGCCGAGGGGGCCAGCGTGGGCATGCTGGATGCCGACATCTACGGCCCCTCCCAGCCCACCATGCTGGGCATCACCGGCCGGCCCGAGTCCCCGGATGGCCAGAACCTGGAGCCCATGTACGGTCACGGCCTGCAGGCCATGTCCATCGGCTTCCTCATCGACGTGGAGACCCCCATGGTGTGGCGCGGCCCCATGGTGACCCAGGCCCTGGAGCAGCTGCTCAACCAGACCAACTGGAAGGATCTGGACTATCTGGTGGTGGATCTGCCCCCAGGCACCGGTGATATCCAGCTCACCCTGGCCCAGCGGGTCCCGGTCACCGGCGCGGTCATCGTCACCACCCCCCAGGACATCGCCCTCATCGACGCGCGCAAGGGCCTGAAGATGTTCGAGAAGGTAGGTGTGCCCATCCTGGGTGTGGTGGAGAACATGAGCCTGCACATCTGTTCCAACTGCGGCCATGAAGAGCGCATCTTCGGCGAGGGTGGCGGTGAGCGCATGTGCAAGGACTACGGCGTGGAGTTCCTGGGGGGGTTGCCCCTGGACATTCGTATCCGGGAGGAGGCCGACAGCGGCAATCCCACCGTGGTGGCGGCACCGGATTCCCGCATCGCCCAGATCTACCGCCAGATCGCCCGCCGGGTGGCAGTGAAGGTGGGAGACCTGGCCGTGGATCACAGCGCCAAGTTCCCCAGCATCGTCATCCAGAACTGAGCCTCGCCGGACCGGGCCTGGCCCGGTTCGCCTGCCGCGGAGGGCATATATCGCCGGAAAGCCTCTCGGGGACTGCCGTCACAAGCCCCCGCAGCACGGGAAACAAAGGCAACGTTGATTAAGTCTGTCATCGCGCGGAGCGAAGCGACGTGGCGATCCAGAAGTTATTGATATTGCATGGATTCTGGATTGCCGTGCTGCGCGCGCAATGACGGCAATGGATTTGTTCAGCGTTTCCCTGACGGGAAGCAGGAAAAGCCCGGCGCATTGCTGTATCTTGCGACTCCTGTCGCAAATATTCCTTACCCCGAGCATGAGCATCAAATCCGACAAGTGGATCCGTCGCATGGCGATGGGGCACGCCATGATCGAGCCCTTCGAGGCGGGCCAGGTCAAGCAGATAGACGGTCGCCGCATCGTGTCCTACGGCACCTCCAGCTACGGCTACGACGTGCGTTGCGCCAACGACTTCAAGGTCTTCACCAACCTCAACCATACCCTGGTGGACCCCAAGCATTTCGACCCGGATTCCTTCGTCGAGATCAGCGGGGATTCCTGCATCATCCCCCCCAATTCCTTCGCCCTGGCGCGGACTGTGGAATATTTCCGCATCCCCCGAGACGTTCTGGTGGTGTGCCTGGGCAAGAGCACCTATGCCCGCTGTGGCATCATCGTCAACGTCACACCCCTGGAACCCGAGTGGGAAGGCCATGTGACGCTGGAGTTCTCCAATACCACGCCACTGCCGGCACGCATCTACGCCAACGAGGGCGTGGCCCAGATGCTGTTCTTCCAGAGCGATGAGGTGTGCGAGACCTCCTACAAGGACAGAGGGGGCAAATACCAGGGTCAGACCGGCGTCACCCTGCCGAAGATATAGGGCAGAGAACAGGGCGGAGGGCGGCCGGCAAGCATTCCTCGCGGCCCACGCCTGACTTTCCACGGCCCAAGCCCCATTGTCCAGGAGTCAGCCATGCATTTCCATTTCCCGGTCATCATCATCGACGAGGATTTCCGCTCGGAGAACGCCTCCGGCCTGGGCATTCGCGCCCTGGCCAAGGCCCTGGAAGAGGAGCGCATGGAGGTGCTGGGGGTCACCAGTTACGGCGACCTGGCCTCCTTTGCCCAGCAGCAGAGCCGAGCCTCGGCCTTCATCCTGTCGGTGGATGACGAGGAATTCGCCGGCGACGAGGCCGACGCCACCATCGCCGAGCTGCGGGCCTTCGTCGAGGAGATCCGCTTCCGCAACCGGGACATCCCCATCTTCCTCTACGGTGAGACGCGTACCAGCCGGCACATCCCCAACGACGTGTTGCGGGAACTGCACGGCTTCATCCACATGTACGAGGACACGCCGGAGTTCATCGCCCGCACCATCAAGCGGGACGTGAACGCCTATCTGGATTCCCTGCCGCCCCCCTTCTTCCGCGCCCTCACCCAGTACGCCGCCGACGGCTCCTACTCCTGGCACTGCCCGGGTCATTCCGGGGGGGTGGCCTTCCTCAAGAGCCCGGTGGGGCAGATGTTCCACCAGTTCTTCGGCGAGAACCTGCTGCGTGCCGACGTGTGCAATGCCGTGGAGGAACTGGGCCAGCTCCTGGACCATACCGGGCCCGTGGCGGCCAGCGAGCGCAATGCGGCGCGCATCTTCAACTGCGACCACCTGTTCTTCGTCACCAACGGCACCTCCACCTCCAACAAGATCGTCTGGCATTCCACCGTGGCTCCCGGGGACGTGGTGGTGGTGGACCGCAACTGCCACAAGTCCATCCTGCACGCCATCATCATGACCGGGGCCATCCCCGTGTTCCTCATTCCCACCCGCAACCACTACGGCATCATCGGCCCCATCCCCAAGGCGGAGTTCCAGTGGGCCAACATCGAGAGGAAGATCGCCGCCCACCCCTTTGCCCCCCAGGGGGTGAAGCCCCGGGTGCTCAGCATCACCCAGTCCACCTATGACGGCATCATCTACAACGTGGAGGAGATCAAGGAACTGCTGGACGGCAGGATAGACACCCTGCATTTCGACGAGGCCTGGCTGCCCCATGCCGCCTTCCACGACTTCTACGGCGACTACCATGCCATCGGCGAGAACCGGCCCCGCTGCCGGGAATCCATCGTGTTTTCCACCCAGTCCACCCACAAGCTGTTGGCCGGTCTGTCCCAGGCCTCCCAGATCCTGGTGCAGGACTCGGAGCAGCGCAAACTGGACCGGGACGTGTTCAACGAGGCCTACCTCATGCACACCTCCACCAGTCCCCAGTACGCCATCATCGCCTCCTGCGACGTGGCCGCCGCCATGATGGAGGAGCCCGCCGGTACCGCCCTGGTGGAGGAATCCATTGCCGAGGCCCTGGACTTCCGCCGCGCCATGCGCAAGGTGGACTCGGAACTGGGGGCGGACTGGTGGTTCCAGGTCTGGGGCCCGGCGGACCTGTCGGAAGAGGGCATCGAGGAGCGGGAGGCCTGGATGCTCAAGCCCGGCGAGCGCTGGCACGGCTTCGGCGAGCTGGCGCCGGGCTTCAACATGCTGGACCCCATCAAGGCCACGGTGATCACCCCGGGCCTGGATGTGGACGGGGCCTTCGCCGACTGGGGCATCCCCGCCGCCATCGTCACCAAATACCTGGCGGAGCGGGGCATCATCGTGGAGAAGTGCGGCCTGTATTCCTTCTTCATCATGTTCACCATCGGCATCACCAAG
>CAZVNY010000030.1:0-12266 GCA_964628785.1 uncultured Thiobacillus sp. | reverse complement strand
GCAAGACCCTGGCAGCCGGGGCTGCCCCCTGAGCAGGCAGGAGATCATGGCCCGCCCTGGCGATGCTCGCCCGGGGGTCAACAAAAAGCGGCTTTGGCACGTATATAGGGAAGTAGAGAAACATCAGGTATTTTTTCGAGACCAGCTTGTCCGCCCGACCTGACCCCATGCCTGTACTGTGGCGCCGTTTCTGGCGCAGGTCCATGCTCGTCCTGCTCCTGGCCTGTCTTTGTGCGCCGGCCCTGGCCCTGGAGCCGGTGTCCCTGCAACTGCGCTGGCGGCACCAGTTCCAGTTTGCGGGCTACTACGCGGCCCTGCATCAGGGCTTTTACCGTGCGGCAGGCCTGGAGGTCACCCTGAAGGAAGGCGGTCCCGGGGCCGATGCCCTGGCCGATGTCATGGCCGGCAGGAGCGATTTCGGCGTGAGTGTGTCCAGCCTGGTCATCGACTATCTCAAGGGCCAGCCGGTGCTCATGCTGGGGCCCATCTTCCAGCATTCGCCCAACCTTCTGCTGGTGTATGGCCGGGGCCGGCATCTGAGCGACCTTGCCGGCCCCAAAGGCGGCAGGATCATGCTCCTGGGGGGCGAACAGGACGTGGAACTCAAGGCCATGTTCCTGAACGAGGGCATTGCCCTGGACAAACTGCACATCGTGGAGAGCGGGCGCCATCTGGATGACCTGGTGGCGCGGCGCATCGCGGCGCTCAATGCCTACGTCTCCAATGAGCCCTACGCCCTGGAGCAGCTGGGTCTGCCCTACACCCTGCTCAAGCCCCAGACCTACGGCATGGATTTCTATGGTGACGTCCTGTTCACCCACAGGCGCCTGGCGGATGCACGCCCGGAGGTGGTGGCCGCCTTCCGGGCCGCCTCCATGCGGGGCTGGGAATATGCCCTGGCGCATCCGGAAGAGACCGTGGAGCTCATCCTCAGGCACTACAACACCCAGAACAAGTCCCGTGCCCATCTGGCTTACGAGGCGCGGCAGCTGCACGCCCTGGTGAACCCGGAGATCATCGAGATCGGCCACAGCAACCCGGGGCGCTGGCAGCACATCGCCGACACCTACCAGCGCTTCGGTCTGGTCAAAAGCCAGCGCCCCCTGGAGGATTTCTTCTACCAGCCCGAGCGCAAGACCGATCTGGCCTGGCTGTACCGGGTCCTGGCGATCATCGCTGTGCTGGCCCTGCTGGTGGCCGGCAATGCCGCCTATGTGCACCGGGTCAATCGCCGCCTGGCCCAGGCCCTGGAGGAGAAATCCCGTAGCGAGGAGCGCCATCGCGTGATATTCCAGTCCACCGCCTCCGCCGGTCTGGTCTGGCGGGAGGGCTTCATCATCACCGACTGGAACCACCAGGCCGAAAGGGTGTTCGGTTGGAAGCGGGAAGAGGTGTTGGGACGCCGTTTCGTCGATCTGATTCTGCCCCCGGGGGATCGTGAGCGCCTGGTGCCGGAGTTCATGCAGATGCTGCAGGAAAACGTCCTGCCCCACAGCATCAATGACAACCTCACCCGGGATGGCCGGGTGATCACCTGCGAATGGCTCAACACCTGGTTGCCGAAACGGGCTGGCGAATCCCGGGAGGTGGTGTCCCTGGCCACCGACATCACCGAACGCCTGCGCCTGGAAAAGGAGATCCATCAGCTGGCCTTCTTCGATCCGCTCACCGGGCTGCCCAACCGGCGCCTGCTGCAGGATCGCCTCGGCCGGGTGCTTGCCGGCCTGCGCCGGGATGGGCGGCATGGCGCCCTGCTGTTCATCGATCTGGACAATCTCAAGCCCCTCAACGACATCCATGGCCACAAAGTGGGTGACCAGCTGTTGCAGGAAGTGGCCCGGCGACTGGAGGTCTGCGTGCGGGATACCGATACGGTGGCACGCTATGGTGGTGACGAGTTCATCGTCCTGCTGGGGGAGCTGGATACGGACCTGGAGCAGGCACGCCAGCAGGCCGAGGCCATCGCCCACAAGATCCTCATGCACCTGGCCGAGGCCTATGCTCTCGTCCCGGCAGAGGGTGTAACGCCCGTCGTGCACAGCTCCACGGCCAGCATAGGCATGGCCCTGTTCGATGGTGGTGGGGATGGAGACACGGTCTTTCGACGTGCCGATGCGGCCATGTATCGTGCCAAGGCCAGCGGCCGTAACCGGATCGTGAGCGATACCGTTGTCCAGCTGTCGGAGAAGAAAATTCCCTGTCCCCGGGGCCAGGTCACGTCTCAATAGCCTGGGCCGGACAGGGGCCTGCAAACCCATGCCCAGCACCACTTTTCGCTTCCACGCGGAACTGAATGACTTTCTGCTACCGGCCCGGCGCAAGCAGGCCTTTGTCGTGAACTGCGCCCTGAACGCCACGGTCAAGCATCAGATCGAGGCCCTGGACATCACCCCCCTGCTCAGGGTGCGGGGCTGGCCCCTGGGGCAGGTGCGCTTCGTGGCGGATGCCCATCTGGGGGGATTGGCCCGGTTGTTGCGTCTGGCGGGGTTTGACACCCTGTAGGCCAAGCGCCTGGCTGCCGTCCTTGCGCGCGCAGCGCGGCAATCCAGAAGCCATGTGAAATCACATGGCTTGATGTATAGAATGAAAAACGTCATGCATATGATTGATATTCTTAAATAAACGTACTTTGAATGGGTCTTGGTGGAAATGCACAGCAACCTGCAACAGGCCATCCAACGGCAACGCCGCATCCTCACCGGCTGGCTGGGTTCGAGTCTTTCCATCCTGGCGGAAGGCTGTCAGGAGGCCTGGCCCCACAGGCAGGCCCTGGAGGCCAGGCTGGAGCAGGGGCTGAACGAATTGCCTTACTGCAAATATCTGTATGTGCTGGACGCCCGGGCCCGCCAGATCACCGCCAACCTGAGCCGGAGCGGGCGCCTGCAGGAATATTTCGGCCGTGATCGTGGCGACCGGCCCTATCTGGCGGCTGCCCTGGCGGGCAGCGTCTTTTCCCTGTCGGATGCCTATATCAGCCGCAACGCCAGGCGCCCCTCCCTGACAGCGGTACAGCACATCCTGGATCGGGATGGCCAGCTGCTGGGGTATTTGGGGGCAGACTTCGACCTGCGGGAACTGCCCAACACCCAGGCCCTGTACACCCAGCCGGGGGAATGGCTGCAGATGCGGGGCGACCCCGCCATACGCTCCGGTCTGTTCCAACAGGCGCGCAGCTCCAGCCTCCTGGATGAGCACATGGACACGGTCCTGGCCCTGCTCACCGAGCTCATCACGGTGCACGGCGTATTCCATGCCAAGCTGCACTTCTCCAGTTCCCGGGCCACCCTGTGGCTGGTGGAAGATCCTTACCGCTACCGCCTGCATGGCATTGCCGATCTCACGGATCCGGCGCTGTGCCTGGCCTATCCCCGGCGGGATTACGCTGCCGATGCCGCCATCCCCCTGGAGGCCATACCCCGGATCCTGCACACCTTCCGGGATTTGCGCTTCCTGGATGAGACCATTTATCTGCGCTCCGCCACCCTGAACATCTTCAATGGCCTGGTGGGGCTGACCTTCTCCTGCGACGGCTCTCACTACATGCCCTGGGACGAGTTTCTCGACAAGAACGTGGGTTTTTGGCTGGGCAGTGGGGCATGAGCCCGGGCCGTAGGGACATTCCGGCTCTCGTTGGACGGGAGTCCCATGCCCGGTGGCACAGATGCCGTGTCCAAGACTTGCTGGCCTAGGAGGCCAGCAGCCGCAGGCGGTCCCCGGCCTGTTCCATGTGTATGCGGCGCAGCACGTTCATGCCCAGCAGGGCCTCGGGGCCCAGGCGAGGCAGGATCACCACGCTGACGTTGCGCATCTCGAAGGGTCCGAAGACGAGGTGCTCCACCCGGCTGGTGCAACCCTGCACGGGGCCATTGGCGGTGTTGTAGGTGGCCATCTGCAGGCATTCGAGGCCGGCGCGGCGGGCCAGGTCTGCAGAGATCGAAACGCTGCTGGCACCGGTGTCGATGAGGAAACGCACCCGCTGCTGCTGGATACGACCGTCGATGTAGAAATGTCCGTCCCGGGTGCGTTGCAGCTCCACGCTGCCCGGACCCAGCACCCGGGGCGGCGGCGCTTCCTGACGCAGGAAGAAGAGATAGATCAGCAGCCCCAGGCCCAGCCAGATGCCGGCATGCAGAAACAGCCGCCCGGTACGCTCCAAGGGCCTACTTTCTCGGCTGGGTCAGTTTTTCGACGATGCGGCCGGCCCAGTCCCGGGCCCCCAGGCCGAAGGCGATGGCGAAGGCCAGGCCCACGGCACCGAAGGCAATGATGAAGGCGGCGGTGAGCAGTTCGTTGGCGATCTGCAACTGCTCCATGGCGATGAAGAACACGAATACCATCATGGCGTACTCGGAGAAGGTGGACACCGCAAGGGCGCCGTCGAACTCCAGGTTGTTCAGCCAGGCGAACACCAGGCGATTGATGAAGCGGGCCAGAATGGTGCCGAAGACCAAAACCAGGATGGCGATGATGACATTGGGGATGTAGAACACCACCTTGTTGAACAGATCCGCCACCATGTGCAGGCCCAGGGAATTGGCCACGGTGACGATCATCACCAGGATGATGAGCCAGTACACCAGATTGCCGATGATGCTGGACAGGGACAGTTCCAGATCGGCGTGCTGCAGAAAGGCCTCCAGGCCGGACTTCTCCGTGACCTTGTCGAACTTCAGGCTGGTGAGCAGGCGACGCACGCCGGTACGGGCCAGCCGGGCCAGGATCCAGCCCACGAAAAGCAGCAGCAGGGCGGCAAAGAGCTGGGGCACGAAACTGGCCAGCTGATTCCAGAAAATGGACAGGGATTCGGTGAAGAGATCCACCTGTTCCATGACCTGATCCATGGTTATGTCCTTCTCAAGGTTGTGGTGATGGAATTGTATGCGCCGCTATCACAACTGTTCACGGCGGAGGAGAAAAACCATGTCCTCGCCGCCTTCGGTTTCCGGCCAGATGAAGCCCAGCTCCGGGAAGGTGGCTTCCAGGGCGGGACGGTTATGCCCGATCTCCACCGCCAGCAGGCCACCGGGGTTCAGGTGGGCCGCCGCCTGTTGCAGGATGCTGCGCGTGGCATCCAGGCCGTCCACGCCGGAACCCAGGGCCAATTGGGGTTCGTGCCGGTATTCCGGGGGCAGGGCGGCCATGGCGAGCGCGTCCACATAGGGCGGATTGCTCACGATGAGATCGTAGCTGCGACCGGCCAAAGGCCCGAACAGGTCGCCCTGGTGCAGTTCTATTCGCGCTTCCAGCCTGTAATCCGCCACATTGCGTGCCGCCACCTCCAGGGCTTGGGGGGACACGTCCACCGCATCCACCCGGGCCTGGGGGAAGGCCTCGGCCAGGAGGATGGCCAGACAGCCGGAACCGGTACACAGGTCCAGGACGCGATGCACTTCGCTCTCCAGCCAGGGTTGAAAGTGCTCCAGGATCAGGGGGGCGAGAAAGGAACGCGGCACGATGACCCGCTCGTCCACATAGAAGCGGTAACCCTGCAGCCAGGCCTCATGGGTGAGATAGGCGGCGGGGATGCGCTCCCGGATGCGCCGCTCCAGGATGTGGGCCAGGCGTTGCCTTTCCTCCGGGAGCAGGCGGGCATCGAGAAAGGGTTCCAGCTGGTCGATGGGCAGATGCAGGCTGTGCAGGATGAGATAGGCCGCCTCGTCATAGGCCTCGCTGCTGCCATGGCCAAAGTGCAGGCCGGCGGCGTTGAAACGGCTGACGGCATGGCGTAGCCAGTCCCGCAGGGTGTGCAGTTCCTGTAGGACGCTGTCAGACATGCAGCAGCCTTTCCAGCACACCCCGGTACACCCGGGCCAGCTGCTGCAGTTGGGCCACGTCGACGTGCTCGTCGATCTTGTGGATGGAGGCGTTGACCGGGCCGAATTCCACCACCTCCCGGGCGATGTCGGCAATGAAACGGCCGTCGGAGGTGCCGCCGGTGGTGGAGAGCTCCGCCTCCAGGCCGGTGACCTCCCGGATGGCGGCGGCCAGGGCCTCCACCAGGTCCCCCCGGGGGGTGAGGAAGGGCTTGGCGCCGACTTCCCATGCAAGGTCGTAGTCCAGGCCGTGGCGCTCCAGGATGGCGACCACCCGGGCCTGCAACTCCTCCACCGGGCTGGCGGTACCGTGGCGGAAATTGAAGGCGATGTCGGCATGGCCCGGGATCACGTTCATGGCGCCGGTGCCGGCTAGCATGTTGGAGATCTGCCAGGTGGTGGGGGGGAAATATTCATTGCCCGCGTCCCACTCGGTGGCGGCCAGCTCGGCGATGGCGGGGGCCGCCAGGTGGATGGGATTGCGCCCCAGGTGGGGATAGGCGATATGGGCCTGGATGCCCTTCACCCGCAGGCGGCCGTGCAGGGAGCCCCGGCGGCCGTTCTTCATCATGTCCCCCAGGCGTTGCACACAGGTGGGCTCCCCCACGATGCAGGCATCGATGCGCTCGTCCCGGGCGGCCAGGCGTTCCACCACCTTCACCGTACCGTCCACGGCCGGGCCTTCCTCGTCCGAGGTGATGAGCCAGGCGATGGAACCGCCGTGCTGGGGATGGGTGGCGAGAAAGTCCTCCACGGCGGCGAGAAAGGCGGCGATGGAGCCCTTCATGTCCGCCGCGCCCCGGCCGTAGAGCAGGCCGTCCCGCAGCGTGGGGGTGAAGGGCTCGGCAGACCATTGCTCCAGGGGGCCGGTGGGCACCACGTCGGTATGCCCGGCAAAGCACACCAGGGGGGCCTGCCGGCCCCGCCGGGCCCACAGATTGCTGACCTCGGCACTGGGCATGGGCTCGATGGCGAAATCCAGGGCCCGCAGTTTTTCTGCCAGCCAGTCCTGACAGCCGGCATCTTCCGGCGTCAGGGAGCGGCGGGCGATGAGCTCTTGGGCATACGCCAGTGTCTTGGCATCCATGGCATCCATGGCAGATATGGGCCTACTTCTTGAAGAGTTCGGCATAGCGGGCCTCGGAAAAGCCCACTTCAAAGCGACCCCCCCGCTCCAGCAGGGGGCGCTTGATGACGCTGGAGTGGGCCTGCATCACCGCCAGGGCGGAAGAGGCATCGGTGACGCCGGCCTTCACCTCCTCCGGCAGCTTGCGCCAGGTGGGACCGGAGCGATTCACCAGGGCCTGCCAGCCCAGCTGCTGCATCGCCGCCTGCAGCACTTCCGTGGGCACGCCCTGTTTCTTGTAATCGTGGAATTCATAGGTCAGGCCCTGTTCCTGCAGCCAGGTACGGGCCTTTTTCACGGTGTTGCAGTTGGGGATGGCGTAGATTTTCATGGCATAGTGGTGCGGAGAAAACAAGGCATTCTACCTGTCGCGACCGGGGACCGGATTCCGGCCCCGGCGGTGCGACCCGCAATGAATTGCAAGGAGTAGCCATGAACATCCGTGTGGGTCACGGTTTCGACGTCCATGCCTTTGCCGAGGGGCGCAAACTCATCATCGGCGGCGTGCACATTCCCTACGAGCGGGGCCTGCTGGGCCATTCCGATGCGGATGTGCTGTTGCACGCCATCTGTGACGCCCTCCTGGGGGCGGCAGGGCTGGGGGACATCGGCCGCCACTTCCCCGACAGCGATCCCCGCTACAAGGGCATAGACAGTCGGGAGCTGCTGCGCCATGTGGCAGGCCTGTTGCTGGCCCAGGGCTGGCAGACCGGCAACGTGGACGCCATCCTCATCGCCCAGGCGCCCCGCATGGCGCCTCACATCCCCCAAATGCGCCGGCACATCGCCGCTGACCTGGGGGTGGCGGAAGAGCAGGTGAACGTGAAGGCCAGCACCACGGAGCGCCTGGGCTTCGTGGGCCGGGGGGAAGGCATGGCCGCCGAGGCGGTGTGCCTCATCACCCGCCCCTGATTCCCCGCCCCGGATCCGGGCATGGCAAAACAAGGCATGAGTGCCGACAACAGGGATCCGGACTCTGCCCAGCGGGCCCGGGTGTTCTTCGCCCTGTGGCCGGATGCCGCCCTGCGGGGAGAACTGGCCCGGGCGGCTGCCCGCTTGCATGCCCGCCATGGTGGCCGGCGCATGGCTGCCCACAGCCTGCACCTCACCCTGGTATTTGTGGGCAGCGTGGCCGTCCCGCGCCTGCCGGAGCTGCTGGCCATGGCCGGCAGCCTGAGGCAGCCAGGCTTCAGCAACCTTTTCGATCTGGCGGAGTGCTGGCGCCACAACCGTATCGGCTGCCTGGGGGCCAGCCGGGTGCCGGTCCAACTCCAGGGCCTGGTGCATGCCCTGGAGACAGGGCTGGAGGGCCTGGCCATCCCCTTCGATCGTCGCCCCTACAGGCCCCACATCACCCTGTTGCGCAATGCGGACTGCGGCCGGCAGATCACCGAGGCCCCGGGGGGCAGGGTAGAAGTGAGGGCAGAGGGTAGGTCAGGGGGGAGGGCAGCAGATGTGCCTGTTGCAACAACAGCCGCGCAAAATATCCCCGCCCCAAATGCACCCGCGCCGGAGGCGATTGCCTGGCCGGCGCGGGATTTCGTACTGGTCAAATCCAGCCTGCGCCCGGAAGGGGCGCGCTATGAGGAGCTGGGCCGCTGGCCCCTCCTTTAGAAAGATCTACAGATACACCACCTGTTCCAGGTGGTCCGCCAATTTCTTCACGGGCAGGCGCGTGTAGTCCTTGTCGATGCTCTCCGATACCTTGCTCCTGACTTGCCCTGGGAGGGAGGCATTCATCAGCCCCATGAAGGGGGCCGATGCCACGAGGATGAGCCGGTCATAGGCGTTTCTGACACGGCCCGCGTCCAGTTCCCGGGCAACTTCCTGGGCGAAACGTTCGGCCTCGTGGTATTTGGGGTCGGTGGCCTGCTTGAAGGCACCATGGCCCATGCCCATGGCCCCCAGGCGATCACTCACCAGATTGGATGTCTTTTCCCGGCTTTCCGGGTGGTTGAGTTCCTTGACGAGTTCCAGGCCCCGGTTGGGGCCGTGATTGGCGAAGAGTTTCGCCTGGCTGGCATTGGCGACCATGATCCAGGTAACTGACATACCTATCCCCATGTGAAAGGTTGAACAAAAAGGTATGAAAAAAATTGCGCAAAACCCGTGAAAAAAGCCAAATAAACCGGCAAAAAAGGTGTTTTTTGCTTTTTTCCGGTTTTGCGCACGTCACCGGCGGTGACGGTTTCAAGCTAGCAGGCCTGCGCGAGAGATCAAGTCGAACCTTCGTGGCGATTCACCACCCCGGAACATGAAACGGCCGATCGCCTTGCATGTCTTCCTCTCCCCACCCCCTCCCCCGCAGGCGGGGGGGGGAGCAAAGCGGGGGCAACGTCTCGCTACGCGCGAGTTTCACGCCAGGGAAATGCTGGACAAATCCGTCATCGCGAGGAGCGAAGCGACGTGGCGATCCAGAAGTCATTGCTTGCGCATGGATTCTGGATTGCCGCGCTGCGCGCGCTATGACGGCAATGTATTTGTTCAGCGTTTCCGTAGAGGTCAGGTGTTGAGGATGCGGCCAGCCAGTCTCTGGAAATCCTCGCTCCCACCCCGCTCCAAGGTGTAGGTGGGGGCCTCGACGGCCTGGGGATAGTTGCGCCCCAGGGAGCGGGCATAGGCGGGGTCGTAGTGGTGTTGCAGGAGGCCAGCCACCAGGCTGTCCCATTGGCCCGTTGCGGCCTGGGCCTTCCAGGTCTCGATGCGCTCCCTTCCCTGCAGGGGCAGCAGACAGTCCAGCTGGCGGCCCAGGGTCCCGGGGTCCGCCAGGAAATGGGCATATTCCTCCCGCAACAGGGCCACCCGCACGATCAGACCAGCGTCCAGATTGATGCAGTGGGATGCGCGCATGCAAGCCAGCAGGGCGTCCGGCGTATGCAGGTTGCCGATCTTGCGGCTCTCGGACTCCACGAACACGGACCTTGCCGGTGCAAACTCCCGCAGTTGTTGCCAGACCCGGGTCTCGAACAGCTTCTGGGGTGGCTGGGGACGGTCCGGATAGGCCCCCAGCACCGAGCCCATGTGGGCCGCCAGTGCTTCCAGATCCAACACCTGGGCGCCCTGGGCCTGCAGGACGCGCAACAGGCGGCTCTTGCCCACCCCGGTGGGGCCGCAGATCACGCGAAAGCTGAAGCGGGCGGGCAGTTGTGCCAGCTCGGCCACCACGTGCCGGCGAAAGGCCTTGTAGCCCCCTTCCAGCTGCCGGGTGTGCCAGCCCACGGCACGCAACACCGTGGCCAGGCTGCCACTGCGGCTGCCACCCCGCCAGCAGTAGACCAGGGGACGGTAGCCCCTGGGTTTGTCTGCGAAATGGGTTTCGAGGTGCCGGGCGATGTTGCGGGACACCAGGGCGGCCCCCAGCTTTTTGGCGGCAAAGGCCGAATCCTGCTTGTGCAGGGTGCCCACCCGGGCACGTTCCTCATTGTCCAACACGGGCAGGTTGATGGCGCCGGGGTAGTGGTCCTCGGCAAACTCGGCGGCGGAGCGCACGTCGATGACCTCATCGAATTGCGCGTCCTGCAGTGCATGCATGGCGATGGGCCCCTCCGAACGCCGGGATTGTGGGGCCTCTGGGGCCGTTTGCCCGGGCTGCATAGCGATGGCCTCAGCCACGTTTGTCCCGGATGATACGGGCCTTTTCCCGCGCCCACTCCCGTTCTTTCTCGCTGACCCGCTTGTCATGCAGCTTCTTGCCCTTGGCCAGGCCGATCTCCAGCTTGATGCGGCCCTTGCTGTAGTGCAGGTTCAGGGGCACCAGGGTATAGCCCGCCTGCTTCACCTTGCCGATGAGTTTGCGGATCTCCTGGGCGTGCAGCAGCAGTTTGCGGCTGCGGGTGGGATCGGGCTTGATGTGGGTGGAGGCGGTGGCCAGGGGGCTGATGTGACAGCCGATCAACCAGAGCTCTTCCTGACGCAGGACCACATAGGCCTCCTTGAGCTGGGCCCGGCCAGCACGGATGGCCTTTACCTCCCAGCCCTGCAGGACCAGACCGGCCTCATAGCGCTCCTCGATGAAGTAGTCGTGAAAGGCCTTTTTGTTGTCGATGATGCTCATGGGGAGGTCCGGGATAGAATGGTGGCAATTTTACAGAGCCCGCGAAGATGGCCGAAGTCACGAAGTCCGTATTGGTGCCTTACTCCAGCCTGGAGATGTTCGAACTGGTGGACCGGGTGGAAGACTATCCCCAGTTTCTGCCCTGGTGCGGCGGCACGGAATTGCACCATCGGGACGAGGACACCACCGAGGCCACCATACATATCAACTACCTGCACGTGAAGCAGCACTTCACCACCCGCAACAGCAAGACTGTGGGAGAAGAGATGCGCATCCGGCTGAAAAGCGGGCCCTTTCGCCATCTGGAAGGCTACTGGCGCTTCAAGGTCCTGGCGGAGTCCGCCTGCAAGATCGACTTCGTGCTGCATTACGAATTTTCCACCAGCCTGTTCGACAAGGTCCTGGGGCCGGTGTTCGGTATGTTGACCAATGGTCTGGTGGACGCCTTCGTGCACCGGGCGGAACAGGTATACGGCGAGCGATGAAGCAGATCAGCGTGGAAGTGGTGTATGCCCTGCGCCATCAGCAGAAGCTGGTGACGGTGGTCTTGCCCGAGGGCAGCACGGTGCGCCAGGCCATCGAGCGCTCCGGCCTGCTGGAAGAGTTTCCCGAGATCGACCTGGGCAAGAACAAACTGGGTATCTGGAACAAGCTGGCCAAGGCCGATGCCGTGCTGCGGGACCAGGACAGGGTGGAGATCTACCGGCCTCTCATCGCCGATCCCAAGGAGGTCCGACGTCAGCGGGCCGCCGAGGGCAAGGCCATGAAGAAGGGCGGTGGCGACATCGCCGAGGAGTGACCCGCCCTCCCTGGGGCCTGCCGCCCAGGGTGAGTTGCCGGCTCACTGCTTCTCCGTGCTGGGGTAATCCTTCTGCGCCAGCCCCAGTTTCGCCAGCTCGGATGCCCGGGTGGCGTATTTGATGACCGCAGCGCTGTCCCCCGCCATGGCGGCAACTTTTGCGTTCTCATAGGCCAGATCCGCCGTGGTCCACAGGGCAAATGCCGCCTTGGCCCGCCACCAGTCGGCCTCTGCCGCCGCCAGGGCCTGGCGGGCCTCCTGGCTGAGCAGGGGCTGTCCGTCCCTGTCCGCCTGTAGCGGCTCCCTGGGAGTGGCGGCGCAACCGGCCAGGGACAAGATCAACAGGATGCGCATGAATGTGCTGCTGAACGGATGGGGCATAGTGTTTGGCTGGAAGATCGTTTCCTTAGGGTTTGCGATAGAGTGGCTTGTCTTCGCGGCCTGAACGGGCAGGAATCCGTTTCGAGGCCATGG
>CAZVNY010000029.1:0-12337 GCA_964628785.1 uncultured Thiobacillus sp. | reverse complement strand
GGTGAATACATCACCGATGCCCAGCCTGGTTTCGACAACCAGACCAGCCAGGCCGCCGTGCACGTGAATCTGGATGGCCGGGGCGGGCGCATCTTCAGGAACGTGACCCGGGAGAACGTGGGCAAGCGCATGGCCATCCTGCTCATCGAGAAGGGCAAGACGGAGATCGTCACCGCACCGGTGATCCGCGAGGAGATCGGTGGCGGCCGCGTGCAGATCACCGGCATGGATACCCCCCAGGAGGCCTCCGACGTGGCCCTGCTGCTGCGGGCCGGGGCCCTGGCCGCGCCCATGGAGATCGTGGAGGAGCGCACCGTGGGTCCCAGCCTGGGCAAGGACAACATCGAACGCGGGTTCAATTCGACCCTCATCGGCTTCACCATCATCGTGCTGTTCATGGGCATCTACTACCGCCTCTTCGGACTCATCGCGGTGGTGGCCCTGACCACCAACCTGTTCCTGCTCATGGCCCTGCTGTCCATGCTGCAGGCCACCCTGACCCTGCCGGGCATTGCGGGTATCGCCCTGACCCTGGGTATGGCCATCGACGCCAACGTCATCATCGCCGAGCGCATCCGGGAGGAGATCCGTAACGGCCTGACCCCCCAGGCGGCCCTGGCGGCGGGTTACGAGCGCGCCTGGGACACCATCCTGGACGCCAACATCACCACCCTCATTGCCGGTATCGCCCTGTTCTGGCTGGGCTCCGGGCCGGTGCGAGGCTTTGCCGTGGTGCTCTGCCTGGGCATCCTTACCTCCATGTTCAGCGCCGTGACCGTGTCCCGGGCCATGGTCAATCTCACCTTTGGTCGGGTCAAGCGCCTGTCCAAGGTCTCCATCTGAGGCGGTTCATCATGTTCGAGCTCATCCGGGTCAAAAAAGACATCCCCTTCATGCGCTGGGCGCGCAGCACCATCTTCGTGTCCGTGGCCTGCATCGTGGCCTCGGTCTTCTTCCTGGCCACCAAGGGCCTGAACCTGGGCGTGGACTTCACCGGTGGCACGGTCATGGAGATCGGCTACGACAAGTCCGCCGACATCCCCGTCATCCGCGAGGCCCTGGCCAGGCATGGCTATACGGATGCCCAGGTACAGAACTTCGGTACCTCCCGGGAGGTGCTGGTGCGCCTGCCGGTGAAGCCGGGGGTGACTTCCGCCCAGCTCTCCGAAAAGGTCATGGCGGTGTTGAAACAGGCCGACGCCGGCAGTGAACTGCGGCGGGTGGAGTTCGTCGGCCCCCAGGTGGGCCAGGAACTGCTGGCGGATGGTTCCCTGGCCCTGGTGGTGGTGTCCATCGGCATCGCCATCTACCTGGCCCTGCGCTTCGAGTGGCGCATGGCCGTGGGGGCCATCTTCTCCAGTGCCCACGACGTCATCGTGGTGCTGGGGATCTGGTCTTTGTTCCAGTGGGAGTTCTCCCTCAACGTGCTGGCGGCGGTACTGGCCATCCTGGGTTACTCGGTGAACGACACGGTGGTGGTGTTCGACCGCATCCGAGAAAACTTCCGCAAGACCCGGATCAGCGATGTGGCCGCCCTCATGGACAACGCCAAGACCGCAACCCTGTCGCGGACCATCATCACCAGCGGCACCACCCTGATGATGACCATCGCCATGCAGATCTGGGGGGGTGAAGTGCTGCACGGCTTCGCCGTCTGCCTGACCCTGGGCATCATCATCGGTACCTATTCCTCGGTGCTGGTGTCCAGCCCCATTGCCCTTTGGCTGGGGGTGTCCCGGGAAGACTTCATCAAGCCGGTGAAGCCCGAATCCGGGGCCATGGTCTGATACGGAGGAAAGGGCAAGTGGGGCTCGTGTCTGCTGGCACAGACAGACGCAGCCCTTTGGACCTGGGGCATGGAGGCAGCGGGAAAAACCCCCGCCTCGCCTGATCCTGAGCGGATCTTGTCTGCCCCTGCCTCGATTCAAGGAGCCGTGATGCGCATGAAATTCCTGCCTGTCCTGCTGTACCTGGGTATTGCCAGTGCCCAGGCCGCTTCCCTCGTGGTCGACAAGACCATTTCCGGCTTTGCCTCGCCGGAGAGCGTGGCAGTGGTCGGTGGCGATGTGTTCGTTGCCAACGTGGGTGCCAGGCTGGAGCCCATGGCCAAGGATGGTGACGGCTTCATCTCCAGACTGGACCGTCAGGGCAACATCCGGAACCTGACCTGGATCGGCGGCCTGGATGCCCCCAAGGGTTTGATCGAGGTGGCAGGTGTTCTGTACGTGGCCGACATCGACCGGGTCCTGGGCTGGCGCATCCGGGATGGCAAGCAGGTGTTCGCCCTGGATCTGGCGGCCACGGGCAGCCGTTTCCTCAACGCCTTCGCCCGTTACGACAACCAGCGTCTGCTGCTCTCCGCCACGGACATCGGCAAGGTCTTCGTCATCGATCTGCCCGGGCGCAAGTTCAGCGAACTGAGCTTCGATGTCCCGCCCAAGGGACCCAACGGCATGAAGAAGCAGGGCAGCCACCTGGTGGTGGCGGAATGGGGCACCGAGGGCCAGGCCAACGGCGGCGTGAAGTTCTACCGCCTGGAGGGTATGCATGCCCGCCTGGAAAAGGCATTCCAACCCCAACCGGCTGGCTATTTCGATGGCGTGGTGGGCCTGGGTGGCAACCGCTGGCTGGTGTCCAACTGGGTGAAGTTCGAACCCGCCGGCCAGTTGCTGATTCTGGACACCCGTAGCGGCTGGACCAGCGTGCTGGATGCCAGGAGTCCGCTGGCCGGCCCTGCCGACATCTTCCTGGACGACCAGGACAAACTCTGGGTGCCCGGCATGCTGGCAAACAAGGTCTATCGCATGACCCTGCGGCGCTGACACAGGTCGAAGCGGAGAATCGCCGGCATGGAACTGCTGCCCCAGTTCATCGACATTATCCTGCACCTGGACCAGTACCTGAGCCTGTTGGTGCAGAACTACGGCGTCTGGGTGTACGCCATCCTGTTTGCCATCGTCTTCATGGAAACCGGCTTTGTTGTGACCCCCTTCCTGCCCGGGGTCTCCCTGCTCTTCGTGGCCGGTGCCGTGGCCGCCGCCGGGGGCATGGATCCCTTCCTGCTGTCGGCCACCCTCATCGTTGCCGCCCTGTGCGGGGACAACGTGAACTACTGGGTGGGGCGTTTCCTGGGGCCGCGCATGTTCCAGTACGAGCACAGCCGTTTCCTCAAGCGGGAAAACCTGGACCGCACCCACGCCTTCATGGAACGGCATGGCCCCAAGGCCATCATCATCGCCCGCTTCGTGCCCCTGGTACGCACCTTCGTGCCCTTCGTCTGTGGCCTGGGTCGCCTGACCTACATCCGTTTTCTGAGTTTTTCCATCCTGGGGGCCCTGCTGTGGGTGGGCCTCCTGGTGCCGGCGGGCTATTTCTTCGGCAATCTGCCCGTGGTGAAGAACAACCTCACCGCCGTGATCCTGTTCATCGTGGCCCTCTCCCTGCTGCCGGGGATGCTGGAGTATCTCCGCCACCGCAGGGCAGGAGCGGGTTCCTGATCCCTTCCTGGCGCGCCCGGACATGCAACCCGGGGCGTGGGTCGCGGGCGCGGGCCGGGTGGTCCACACGCACAGCTGTAAAGGAGAGTCCCATGCGCAGCCTCATCCTCCTGCTTCTTGGCCTGCTGGCCGCCCCCGTATCCGCCCAGGTCGTGCCCCAGGGCTGGAGCTATGACTTCGAGCGCGAGTTCGACGACGACAGCAAGGCCTGGCAGGAGATCCAAACCCAGCTGCCGCCCTATCCCAAGGCCGCCGCCCTGGTGGAGTTCACGGTCAGTGCCACCACCCGCAACCGTTTCTACATCGACTACGACGGCATCGACGTGGGCGAGGACGGGGTAGTGCGCTACAGCGTGCTGATCCGCAGCCCCCAGGGGGCGGAGAGCATCAGCTTCGAGGGCATGCGCTGTGACACCGGGGAGCGCAAGATCTACGCCTTTGGCCACGCCGATGGCCAGGGCGGCGGCACCTGGTCGCGCAACCGCTTCGCCCGCTGGGAACCCATACCCGCCCGTCAGGCCAGCAGCCATCAGCGGGAATTGTTCTTCCACTACCTGTGCAGCGTGGATACCGCCGGCGACATCAAAAAGATCCGCTATGCCGTCAAATCCGGAGGGGTGCGCCGGGGGGGGGATTGAACAGTCCCTGCGTGCTTTCTTCCCCTTCCCCATTCCCCCTTCCCCCTTTAGAATCCGCCACGCTTCAGGTGCCCCGTACAAACGGGGTGAAACGGGAAACAGGTGCGGATCCTTCCAAGGCCTGTGCTGCCCCCGCAACGGTAAGCGCCCAACGGTCGTTCCACACGCCACTGTCTGCTGACGGGAAGGCGAACGGCCTCATGCGCAAGCCCGGAGACCGGCCTGTGGCAGGCGCGGGCTGCGGGCGGCGGCGTTGACGACATCGGTTGCAGGTTTCTGCCCTTTTCGGCCCGCGGTTTTCAGCCCACCCGGCGGGGACGCCGGGCACCGAAAAAGGAAGCAGCATGCAACGCACCACCCTGGCCATCCTCCTGGCCGGCCTGTCCGTACTGCCCGCCCGGGCCGCAGAGTCCTCAGCCAATTCCCCGGCCAATACCCCGGGCAATTCCACAGTTGATTCCCCGGCCATCCCCATCCTGGAAGACGTCATCGTCACCGCCAGTCGCATCCCCATGCCGGACGTGGTGGCCCCCTATGCCTCGGAAGTGCATACCCGGGCCATGCTCCAGGCCTCCGGTGCCGTCTCCCTGATGGATTACCTGAGCCGGCACAGCTCCCTGCAGGTCATGCCCAGTTCTGGCAACCGTTTCACCCCCAAGCTGGACATGCGGGGCTACGGCATAGAAGACGGCTATCAGAACATTGCCATCACTCTGGATGGGCGGCGCCTGAACAGCATTGACATGGTGCCCCAGGCCATCGGCACTATTCCCCTGGAGGACATCGAGCGCATCGAGATCACCAAGGGCAGCGGTTCCGTGGCGTTTGGCGATGGCGCCACCGCCGGCTCCATACAGATCATCCGGCGCAAACGGGATGGGGTGAATGTGAGTGCCACCGCCGGCAACCGGGGTTATCGGGAGGCTGCCGTGGCGGCGGGGCTGCATCGTTCCAAGCTCAGTCTGCAGGTCAGTGCCAACACCCAGGAGGATGACGGCCACAGTGCCCGGGACCCTTCGGGACACCGGGACGAATCACGTCTGCGCAGCGGCTACGCCGAGCTGGAAGTGCGGCCCGTGCAGGGCCTGAGCCTGGGCATCGATGGCAGCAGCAGCCGTATCGATACGCGCTATGTGAATTGGCTGACCCGGGCCGAGTTTGCCGACGACCCGGGCCAGGTGGGCACGAATTTCTATACCACGCCGCCCAACTCCTACAACCGCCTGCGCCTGGACAGCGATACCTGGCGCCTGCGCGGGGATGTGACCCTGCCCCTGGGCTGGCGCCTCCAGGCCAGCCACGGCCGGGAAGACAAGCGCATGAACTACAACCCCTTCTGGCGGCCGGATTACACCCATGTCAGCGACGATCTGGGCCTGCACTACAGCGGAGAGGCCCTGGATCTGATGCTGGGAGGCCAGCGCTTCGATGGTCGCCGGGACAGCGGTGCGGACCGCACCAGCAAGCGCAACAGTGCCTGGTTCCTGCAGGGCCTGTATCGCCTGGGGGCCACCAACCTGTCCGCCGGGGTGCGCCGGGAGCATGTGGACTACAACTACAAGGCTACGCCGGGGGTATCCAGCCGGGCCCGCCATGGCCTCACGGCCTGGGATGTGGGCGTCAACCACCAGGTCAACGAGCAGCTGTCCCTGTTCGGCAACTACAACCGCGCCTTCCAGGCCCCGGACATCGACCGCTTCTTCACCTTTGGCGGCGGCTTCAACGGCTTCATCAGCCCGGCCATCAGCCGTACCCTGAACCTGGGACTGAACCATGTCACCCCGGGCAACCGCCTCAAGCTGACCCTGTATCGCAGCAATCTGCACGATGAAATCTACTACCTGGATACGGGCAACTGGCTCACCAGCTACAACACCAATCTGGACAAGACCCACAAATACGGCCTGGAACTGCAGGACAGCTGGCAGCTGAGCCCGGACCTGAACCTGGGGCTCAACTATGCCTATACCCGGGCCCGCATCGACCGGGAGGCGGCCGCCGCCGGGGCCTATGATGGCAAGGATCTGCCCGGGGTGTCCCGCCATGCCCTCAGCCTCAGTGCCGGGTATCGGCTGGCTGGCAGCACCTGGCTGCAACTGGCGCATACCTGGCGGGACAAGGCCTGGGCGGCCACGGACTTCGACAACAACAACGCCCAGCGGCAAAAGGCCTATCAGTCCACCAGCCTGACCCTGCGCCATCACTGGCGGAACATGGAGTGGTTCCTGGCGGTGGACAACCTGTTCCAGCGCAAGAACGGCCTGTGGGTGGAGGATGACGTGATCTACCCCTATCACTTCCGCCGGGACTGGCGTATCGGTCTGAAGGCCAACTTTTGATGCCCCGTTCCGTGGGGGGTGAGTGGTTCTCATCCGCCCCCCGCGGTTAAACTCTCATCCTGAAAACAGGTTTCAGCTTCCTTCCAGGAGAGAACCATGACCACTTACCCCAACATCTCCCCCAACACCTCCCTCCTGGCCCGCAACCTCGTCGGTCTGGGTCTCGTGGTCGTCATGCTGGCCACCCGTTTCCATCACTTCGGTGACGCCCTGCACCTGCCGGATGCCTCCTGGGCCATCTTCTTTCTCGCCGGCCTGTATCTCTCCCCCGCTTGGCTGCTGGGCCTGATGCTCCAGGCCGTGGCCATCGACGTGGCCGCCATCGGCTGGATGGAGGTTTCCGCTTACTGCCTGACCCCCGCCTACGCCGGCCTGCAACTGGCCCACCTGAGCCTGTGGGCCGGTGGCCGCTGGCTGGCCCGCAAACACCCGCAGAGCACGCCCGTGCTGCCCCTGGTGGCTGCCGTGCTGCTCTCCGCCACCCTGGCCTTTGCCCTGTCCAACGGGGCCTTCTACTGGTTGGGTGGCCGCGTGGCCGAGCCTGTCTGGACCCAGTTCCTGCAGACTTGGGTGGATTACGCCCCGCGCTTTTATGGGGTGATGGCCCTGTACGTGGGTGGCGCCGTGGCACTGCATGGCCTGAGCCGGACCCTGCTGCGGCAGTGGCACTGCGCCCGGGCCTGAGAGCCAGTCTGGCTGTCACCCGGAGGAAGGCCGGGGGCTGAAACCCCGGCCAGCGCGGCCCCACCCAGCGTTGGCCACAGGATGACCGCCGCCGGTTGCGCCCATCTGACCCACAACCCTGCATGCTGACCCTGATCCTGGGGGGTGCGCGCTCCGGCAAGAACCGGCATGCCCAGGACCAGGCCCGGTTGGCCCGGCAGGTGATCCTCGTGGCGGCGGGCCTGCCCCTTTGCCTGAAGGGCCCGAATCCATGACCCTCCCCTGGTGGCAGGCACCTACAGCCAGGCCGGACACAGAGGCCGTCGAGGCCGCCCGACAGCATCAGGACCGGCTCACCAAACCACCGGGCAGCCTGGGCCGGCTGGAGGACCTGGTCCTGCAACTGGCCGGCCTCCAGGGCAGGGCCAGGCCCCACATACGGCAGCCCTGGATCAGCGTGTTTGCGGCGGACCACGGCGTGGTGGCGGAGGGTATCTCCGCCTTCCCCCAGGCCGTCACGGGCCAGATGCTGGCCAACTTCGTACAGGGAGGTGCGGCCATTGCCGTGCTGGCGAAGGAAGTGGGCGCTCACCTTGAAGTGGTGGACATGGGCACCCTGGGAGCCGGTGGGCTCCCAGGGGTGATCGACTGCCGCCTGGGTCCGGGCACGGCCAACCTGGTGCATGCTCCTGCCATGGGCGAGGTCCAGCGGGAGGCCGCCTTGGCGGCGGGGCGCGCCGCCGTAGACCGGGCCCGGGCCGCAGGGGCCGATCTCTTCATCGCGGGCGAGATGGGCATCGGTAACACCACGGCGGCGGCGGCCCTGGCCTGCGCCCTGTTGCAATTGCCCGGGCTGGCCCAGGCGGGCCCAGGCACCGGCCTGGATCCCGGCGGCGTGGCCCACAAGGCAGCGGTCATCGATCGGGCCCTGGCCCGACATGGACTGCTGCCCACCCCCGGCGGCAGGACGGTGCCGCCGCAGCAGGCCCTGGCCCGGGTGGGGGGCTTCGAGATCGCCGCGTTAGTGGGTGCTTACATAGCCTGTGCCCAAGCCGGGTTACCCGTCCTCGTGGACGGCTATATCGCCAGCAGCGCGGCCCTGACCGCCTGCCGCATGCACCCTGGCACTCGGGCATGGCTGCTGTTCAGCCATGCCTCGGCGGAACCCGGTCATGCCCACCTCCTGGCCGCCCTGGAGGCCCGGCCCCTGCTGGATCTGCACATGCGTCTGGGAGAGGGCAGCGGCGCTGCCGTGGCCCTGCCCCTGCTGCGGCTGGCCTGTGCCCTGCATGACAATATGGCCACGTTTGCCCAGGCCGGGGTGGACCATGGCCATTGAACTCCCCCCGGAAGCCACCCGGGTCACGGTGCTGCGCCATGGCGCCGTCCAAGGCCCCGGGCATGTGCTGCGGGGGGAGCTGGATGAGCCCCTGAGCCCGGCCGGCGAGGCGGCCATGGCCGCCGTGCTGGCGCAACTCGATGGGCCGCCGGTGGACGCGGTGCTGAGCTCTCCCCGGCGCCGCTGCCTGGCCTTCGCCCAGGACTGGGCCCGGCAGCGGCGACTGTCCCTGGGGGTGGAGGCGGACTTTCGCGAGCGCGCCTTCGGTGCCTGGGAGGGTCTGAGCCTAGCCCAGGCCCGGGCCCGGGATGCGGCACATTTCCAGCGCTTCCGCGAACTGGGCGCGGCACCTCCCGGGGGTGAGTCCGTGGCCGCAATGCAGGCCCGAGTACTGGCTGCCTGGGCGGCCTGGCTGGCGGACGCCGGCGGCGGGCACAGGTTGTTGATCACCCATGCCGGCGTGATGCGGGTGTTGCTCATGGAACTGCTGGGCTTGGCCTACAGCCATGTCTGGCGTATTGCCCTGCCCCCGGCGGGCCACTTCCAGGTCTCGGTGTTGCCAGGTGAGGCCCCGGTGTTGCTGGCCCTGAACCCATGCACGGCCTGATCCTGGCGCTGCAGTTCCTCACCCGCCTGCCCACGCCACAGGTGAGGTCCTTCAGCCCCCAGGCCCTGGCCCGCAGCGTGCTCTGGTTTCCGCTGGTGGGACTGCTGCTGGGGGGCATCCTGGCCATGGGGGCCTGGCTGGGGGGACGCCTGGACCCCTGGCTGGGGGCCCTGCTGGGCGTGTTGCTCTGGGTGGGGGTCACCGGGGCCCTGCACCTGGATGGCCTGGGGGACCTGGCGGATGCCCTGGGGGCGTCCCATGGCAAACCGGAGCGCTTTCTCGCGGTTCTGGCGGACCCTCACGTGGGTACCTTCGCCGTGGTGACCCTGGTGTTGCAGTTGTTGAGCAAACTGGTGCTGCTCATGCTGGTGGTGCGCCTGGAGCTGTACGCGCTGCTGGCACTGGTGCCGGCCTGGGCCCGCCTGGGGGTGTTGTGGTGGGGGCGGCTGCCCCCCATCAAAGCGGGCCTGGGGGAACGTTTCACCTGGCAGATCCCCGCCGGGGCGGCCTGGCTCTGGCTGGCCCTGCTGGCAGGGATGAGCCTGACCAGCCCCATCCTGCTGCTGGCGCCCCTGCTTATCCTGGTCTGGCGGGTTTTCCTGAGTCGTCGGCTGGGGGGCATGAGTGGCGATGCCCTGGGGGCCGGAGTGGAGCTGACGGAGAGCTTGCTATTGGCTTTCGGGGTGGTGGCTGCCCTGGCGGCAGGGGGCCAATAGTGCTTCAGGAAAAATCGCACAAATCCATTGCCGTCATTGTGCGCGCAGCGCGGCAGTCCGGAAGCCATGCGAAATCAAAAACTTCTGCATCGCCACGTCGCTTCGCTCCGCGTGATGACGGGTTTGGTCAGCGTTTCCTCAAGAGTCCTTGCAAAGGGCGGCACCGCTCGGGTGGCCTCAATCCGCTGCCGGCGCAGGATTGCTTTCCTCTGTCTTCTGGGCGTGCTTGCGGGCGTACATGCGCTGGTCCGCGGCGTGCATCAGGGCGTCCATGGTGTGGCCGTCCAGGGGATAGAGCACACAACCCAGGCTCACCTTGGGGGTGAGACTCACCCCCTCCAGTTCCATGGGTTGGGCCAGTGCCTTCTGGATCTTGTCGTGCATGACCTGGCATTGCTCCCGGTATTCCAGACCGGGCAGCAGGATGGCGAACTCGTCTCCGCCCAGACGGGCCACGGTATCGGCTATGCGTACCGTGTGGCGCAGGCGCTGGGCCACCTCCCGGAGCAGGGCATCTCCCATGCGGTGACCGTGGGCATCGTTCACCTGTTTGAAGTCATCCAGATCCAGGTACATGACCCCCAGCATGAAGTTTTCCTCCTGGGCATGTTCCAGCTCATCCGCCATGCGGCGATGGAACAGGGTGCGATTGGCCAGGCCCGTGAGGGCATCGTGGGTGGCCTGGTGTTCCAGGCGCTGACCTGCCTCCTGCAGATTCGACATCTGCTGCTGGATGGTGCCCGTGTGCCGGACCAGCAGGCGATGGGTGGCCAGGGCGATGAGCCCGGCCACTGCCAGACTGAGCCCTCCCAGGCCTAGGTGCAACAACACCACATCCCGGGTCGCGCTGCGGGCCGCCAGGAGGGCATCCCGGATGTGGTCCCGCTCGTAACGGCGCAGGTTTTCCACCGCGCTGGTGAATTCCAGATTCAGGGGGCGCAGGAGCTGGTCCAGGGTGCGCTGGGCCTGGTGTATCTGGTCTCGGGCCGCCAGATCGGTGATCTCCTCCTGCAGCAGCATGATCCGCTGTACCAGCCTGTCCTGGTGCTCCAGATTGCCGCGTTCGTATTTGTTCAGGGGCATGGCCTTGAGCTCGTTACGGGCCTTGCCCACGGCGTACCCCCACTTGATGAAGGTCTGGAAGCGCTCATCCCGCTCGAAAGGGTCCTCCACCAGGGTGATGTAGACCAGGGCAGAGTGCCGGTTGTAGGTGGCCTCCAGGAGATCGGCCGCGAGCTGGACCTTCTTGTTGTGGTTTTCCACGATTTCCTGCATCTGCCGGCCCAGGCTCTGGATGTGCCAGATGGCATGGCCGATGAGGGCCAGCATGAGGATGATGAATGCCAGCATGCCCAGCCGCAGGGGCAGGTTGATGCCGCGCCTCAGGAACTGGTGCGCGGGTAGTGGGAGGCGGGTGGAAATGCCGGGCATTGCTTCAGGTTAACGAATGTACTACTGGCAACTTTAGGGGTAAGCGCATCAGAATGGAGTTATCCAGCTCACAGTTGCACAGGTGCGCATCATGCAGCCGTTTTTTGTGGTCGTCCCCGCCCGTCACGCCTCCATACGACTGCCTGCCAAGCCCCTGGCCGACATAGCCGGCAAACCCATGGTGGTGCGGGTGCTGGAACGGGCCGCGCAAAGCGGTGCCGCCGGCGTGTGGGCGGCCACGGACCACGCGGAAGTAGAGGCCGCCGTCCAGGCACATGGGTTTGCCGCGGTGATGACCTCGCTGGACTGTGCCTCGGGCACCGATCGCCTGGCGGAGGTGGCCACTCGGCTGGGCTGGGACGATGACAGCGTGGTGGTGAACGTGCAGGGGGACGAGCCCCTCATCGATCCCGACCTCATACGGGCCACGGCCCAGACCCTGTTCAGCCACGCCGATGCCGACATGGCCACGGTGTGCCATCCCATCCGGGACATGGCCGAGGTCTTCAATCCCAATGTGGTGAAGCTGGTGCTGGACAGACAGGGCTATGCCCTGTACTTCTCCCGGGCGCCCATCCCCTGGGCCCGGGATGCCTGGATGGACGGGCCCGGGAGCCGGCTGCCCCAGGACCTGCCCGTCATGCGCCACATCGGCCTGTATGCCTACCGGGTGGGCTTTCTCAAGCGCTATCCGGAACTGCAACGCCCCCCCCTGGAGGCCTTCGAGTCCCTGGAGCAGTTGCGTGCCCTCTGGCATGGACATCGCATCGCGGTGACCATCAGCGCGCAGCCCAGCCCCCCCGGGGTGGACACCGCCGAGGATCTGCAGACCGTACGCCGTTTGTTTACGGAATCCTCAGGCTGAGGGAAAGGCTGAACAAATCCCTTGCCGTCAGCGCGCGCGTAGCGAGACCTTGCCCCCCTCTTTACCCCCTCTCCTGCTTGCGGGAGGGCAGGGAGAGGGAAACGTGCAAGACGATACGGCGTTTCATGTTCCAGGGCGGTGAATCGCCATGAACGTCAGGCGGTCCCCTCCCGGGGACGGATGCCCGGGCCCGGGGCGGCGCGCCAATAACCTGACCTTATAAGCAAATACAAAAAATTGAC
>CAZVNY010000028.1:0-12355 GCA_964628785.1 uncultured Thiobacillus sp. | reverse complement strand
AGCGGATGGCGAGCGCATCGTGGAAGACCAGGGCCATGTGGCCTTCTCACCGGCCTACGAGCCCCTGCGCATGTTCGGCACCACCCTGGACATCACCGAACGCCAGCTCGCCATCCAGGAGGCCTCCCAGCGCAACATGGAAATGGAGGCCATCTTCCATGCCCTGCCGGACATGTATTTTCGCATCTCGACCCGGGGCATCCTCCTGGACTACCGCGCCCAGCGCAGGTATGAACTGTACCGGCCCCCGGAAGAGTTTCTGGGCAGGCCCATCCAGGACGTGCTGCCGCCGGAAGCCGCCAAGGTGTTTCTGGAAAAGATGGCCGAACTGAAACACACTGGTCTGTTGCAGACCTACGAATATGAGCTCCCCCTGTCCTATGGCCTGCGCACCTTCGAGGCCCGACTGACCCGCATGGCGGGCAAAGACAGCGACATGGTGGCCATCGTGCGGGACATCACGGAGCGCCGCCGGGCAGAGGAGGAGGTGCGTTATCGCGCCAATTACGACCAGCTCACCGGCCTGCCCAACCGGGAACTCCTGGTGGAACGCCTCACCCAGGCGATCCGTCAGGCCCAGAGGAGCTCCCACCGCCTGGCCCTGTTGTTCGTGGATCTGGATCACTTCAAACAGGTCAACGACACCCTGGGACACACCCTGGGAGACTGCCTGCTGCAACAGGCCGCAGAGCGGCTGAAAAACTGCGTGCGCGAGAGCGATACCGTGGCCCGCCAGGGGGGGGACGAATTCGTGGTGCTGCTGCAGGGCATCGAACACCCTCGGCACGCGGCCCATGTAGCCAACAAGATCATCGGGCTCCTGAAGGACCCTTTCCACCTCGATGACCACGTGGCCCACATCGGTGCCAGTATCGGCATCACCCATTTCCCCGAGGATGGCGAGGACGTGCTGAGCCTGTTTCGCAATGCGGACCTGGCCATGTATCGGGCCAAGGACGCGGGGCGCAACACCTTCCAGTTCTTCGAGGCGGCCATGACCCGGGCGGCCATGGAAAGACGCCGCATGGAGGGTGATTTGCGCATGGCCCTGGAGCGGGAGGAATTCCTGTTGCACTACCAGCCCGTCTACGCCCTGGAGCCGGACCATCTGGTGGGTGTGGAAGCCCTCATGCGCTGGCCCCACCCGCAACGGGGCCTGATCCCCCCGGAAGACTTCATCCCCCTGGCTGAAGAGACCAGCCTGATCCATGAGCTGGGGGTCTGGGTCCTGGAACAGACCTGCCTGCAGATGGCCCGCTGGCAGGCCCAGGGCCTGGCGCTCCATGCCTGCGTGAACATCTCGAGCCGGCAGATCCCGGATGCACTTTCCCTGGAATGGCTCCAGGCCCTGCTCGGCCAGCATGGCCTGGGTACGGAACGACTGGTGCTGGAGATCACGGAGGGCGTGCTCCTGAAGGACATCGTCAGGACCAAGGCCTGGCTGGAAAAAGCCCGCAATCTGGGTTTCAAGATCGCCCTGGATGACTTTGGTACCGGCTACTCCTCCCTGGGTTTTCTGAAACGCTTTCCCGTGGACAAGCTGAAAATCGACCGCACCTTCGTGCGGGATCTGGATCACAACCCCGCCGACGCCAGTCTGGTGGAGGCCATCCTGGCCATGGCCCGCAGCCTGGGGCTGGAAGTCATCGCGGAAGGCGTGGAAAACCAGACCCAGCTCGACCTGCTGCGGCGCATGGGTTGCCGCTACGCCCAGGGCCATCACTTCTCTGCTGCCCGGCCCGCCCAGGACATCGCCAGCCTGGTCCCGAACCTGAACTGAGGACCGGGACCAGGCCGTCCGGTCGCTCAGGCCTTGGGGCGGCGGGCCACCACGGTATCGAAGGCCTTCAGCGTGTCCCGGGGGGCGGGAAAGCAGTCATGGGATGCTGCCAGCACTTCCCAGTCCGGCAATGCCGCCGCCAGGGCACCCCGGGGAAACAGGTGGTAGTGATCCGGCTGGAACATGTCCAGAAAGGTGGTGTCCGCCGTCAACACATTGAGGGCCACCACCCCCCCGGGGCGCACGTGGGCGACGATGTCCGCCAGCATGGCCCGGGCCCGTGCCTGGGGGAAGAACATGAGCAGGCCGATGGAGACAATGACGTCGTAGTCCCGCTCGATACGGTAATGCTTCAGATCCGTCTGCATCGCCTGCAGCTGCAGCCCCTCCTCTGCGGCGATCTGCTGCAGGCGCGCGATGGCCGTGGGGCTGCCATCCAGGGCGGTGACCCGGCAACCGGTCCGGGCTGCCGCCAGGGCCAGATTGCCCAGGCCGCAGCCCAGGTCCAGCAGGTCCCCGTGCACGCAGGGCAGGGTCATGTGCTCGAAGGGGTTGAGCTCATATTCACCCACCGCCACCTGGCGCTGGAACTGGGTCTCGAAGAATTGCAGGCTGGCTGTCAAACGGGCGCATCCTGTTTGATCCGGCCATCCATCAGTTCCACCAGACGGTCACAGCGGGCCGCCAGGCGGGGATCGTGGGTGACGATAAGAAAGGCCGCACCTTCTTCCCGGTTGAATTCCCGCATGAGGGCGAAGATCTCATCGGCGGTGTGGCTGTCCAGGTTGCCCGTGGGCTCGTCCGCCAGCACCAGGGGAGGGTTCATGGCCAGGGCCCGGGCAATGGCCACCCGTTGCTGCATGCCCCCGGACAGGGCAGTGGGCCGCTTGTCCAGCGCGTCCCCCAGCCCCACCTTGCGCAACAGCCAGCGAGCCCGCTGCCGCATGGCTCGGGTATAGCGTCCGCTCTCGATGAGGGTGGGCATCATGACGTTTTCCAGGGCAGTGAACTCCGGCAACAGGTGATGGAATTGAAACACGAAGCCCAGGGTACGCCCCCTTAGTACGGTCATACCCGCTTCATCCAATGCACTGATCTCCCTGCCGGCAATGAGGATACGTCCCGACGTGGGCCGCTCCAGCAGGCCGATGATATGCAGCAGGGTGCTCTTGCCGGAGCCGGAAGGCCCCATGAGGGCAGCGAACTCCCCCCCAGCCAGGGTCAGATCGATGCCGTGCAACACCTCCACTTCGATGGGGGTGCCGATGTTGTAGGACTTGCACACCTGCTCCAGGCGCAGGATGGCCGGCTCAGCCATAGCGGATGGCCTCCACCGGATCCATGCGGGCCGCCCGCCGGGCCGGGGCCACGGCGGCCAACAGGCCGGTGATCACGGCAGTGGCGCTGGCAGTGAGATAGTAGGACCACTCGATGCCGCCCTCGATCAGGGGGGAGCCATCCTCCTGCAAAAGGGCCATGGAAGCGCCATACACCATGCTGGCCGCCAAGGCCGAACCCAGGATTGCCCCGGTGCCGCCCACGATGCCGCCCTGGATGAGAAACACCCGCATGATGCGTCGCGGCGAGGCACCCATGGCGCGCAGAATGCCGATCTCCCGCTGCTTCTGCACCACGGACACCACCAGTACGCTGGCGATGCCCAGGGCGACGATAAGCACCAGGAAGGCGCGCACCGTGCGGGTGGTCATGGTCTGGTTCTTGAAGGCGGTGAGGAGCTGGGCGTTGATGGCCATCCAGCTCTCGGCGGTGAGGCCCGTGCGGGACTGGATCTGCTGTGCCACCGTCTCGGCAGCGAAGATGTCATCCACGGTGAGATCGATATGGGTCACCCCGCCGGCCAGATCCAGCAGGCTCTGGGCGGAACGCAGGGGCATGATGACCCAGCGCCGGTTCAGGTCCTTCACCCCCAGATCGAAGATGCCGGTGACGCGGAACACGTCGTCCCGGTTCTCGCTGCTCAATACCCGGATCCGGTCTCCCAGCCCTGCTCCCAGGTCCTTGGCCAGCTCCGTGCCGATCAGGGCTTCGCCGGGGCCGATGCGGTAGGCCCCGCTGACGAGCTTGTCCGTCAGCCCGACGATGCGGTCGTAGCGCTCCGGGATCACCCCCATGAGGGCGATG
This sequence comes from uncultured Thiobacillus sp., assembly GCA_964628785.1. GTDB lineage: Bacteria > Pseudomonadota > Gammaproteobacteria > Burkholderiales > Thiobacillaceae > PFJX01. The sequence goes on along the minus strand of CAZVNY010000028.1, from coordinate 8,433 downwards.
GACTTGCTGGCATTGCCGCGGAAGGCAAAGCCGGAGCCCGTGGTCAATGGCGACAGGGCCACCACGTGGGGTATCTGGGGCAGTTCCCGGTACACCCGCTCCCACTGGTCGATGGAACGCAGGCGTTGTTCCCGGGGCTCCAGATGGGCCGCCACCCGGGTTTGCTCCCGATCCAGGGCCGGTTCGGCGTGGTCGTCCGGGGCCCGCACCGAGATATGGGCCTGGGTGGACAGGGTGCGCGTCGCCAGACTGACCTGGAGACCACTCACCAGGACGGTGATGAAGATGATCACCGCCACGCCTATGGTGGTGCCGGCCATGATGAGCAGGGTTTGCATGCGGCCTTCGCGCAGGAAACGCAGGGCCAGGACCCATTCGAAGGGCATCAGCGGGGGCCCATCAGGATTCCGGCCGCACCCGCTCACCGGGAGCGATGACCCCGGGGCCGAGGATGACCACTTCCCCCACCTCGAGCCCCGCCGTCACCTCCACCCGGTCCGTGGCGCGCAGGCCCAGGGCGATGTCCTGACGCCGGGCCCGGCCATCCGTCAACACCAGCACCCAGGGCTTGGCCGAAGCCGCATCGCGCACACAGGCCGCCGGCAGGGACAGGGCTCCGGCGTGTTCACCCACGAGGACCTCCGCCGACACGGTCATGTCCGGCTTGAGAAAGGCCGGTGGCGCCGGTACCCGCAACTTCACCTCCACCGAGCCCCGCTCCGCATCCACGGCGGGGGCGATGTGAAAGATCTCCGCGGTGAAACTGCGGCCCGGATAGGCATCCGCCACCACCTGGGCATGTTGGCCCTGGGCCAGGCGCCCCAGGTTCTTCTCGTCGATCTGCAGGATCACCTGGGTCTCGCCGTCCGCCGCGAGCTCGAACAGCTTCTTGCCCTGGGTGACGATATCGCCGGCCTCCACCCACTTGCGCGTCAGCACACCGTTGGCCGGGGCCCGGATCAGGGTGTTGTCCAGCCTGGCCTCGGCCAGGGCCCGGCTCGCTGCGGCCTGGGCCAGGCGGGCTGCCGCCAGACGGGCCTCCACCCCCTCGGGACGGTTGCTTTGCGCCTGTACCTGGGCGGCCTTCTGGGCCGCCCGGGCGGAATCCGCTGCACGCCGGGCCTCGTCCAGGCGGGACTGATTGTAGAAACCCGCCTCGGCCAGGCGTTGCACCCGCTCGAACTCTGCCAGGGCCTGGGCCAGGTTGGCCTCGGCCTGGAGCAGGGACTGCTCCGCTACCGGCCGCCCCACCTGGGTGAGCCGGCTCACGGCCGCCTCCGCTTCCTCCTGGCTGCGCCGGGCCTGTTCCACCGCGGCGCGCTGTTCGGCGTCCTGGATGCGGGCCAGGATCTGACCCTGGACCACCCTGTCGCCATCCTCCACCAGGACCTGGGCCAGGCTGCCCACCAGTTCCGCCCCCAGGGTGATGCGTTCCGGGGTGATGACCCGGCCGCTGGAAATCACCGTCTCCACCAGATCCTCGCGGGTGGTCGTCACCGTCGCCACGGGCTTGCCCGCCAGCAGGGTACGTACCCCCAGACCCAGGAGCAGGAGCAGCAGCAACAGGGGCAGCCAGTGGCGCAGAGGAGGCAGTTTCACATGTTCGACCGGGTTGATGGGGGGGCATGCCCCAAGGGGCGGATTATCCTGGAAAGCACCGCCCGGCGGAGCGGACACATCCATGCCAGGCGGAGATACGGTCCCCAGTGGGACTGGCCCGGAATAGCGAAGTCTGTAGAATCAGCATCTTCTAATATTTCAGCAAGCCCATGCAAACCCATTATCAACGCATCGGCGGCGAGACCAAGGTCCGGGAGCTGGTGGATCGCTTCTACGACCATATGGATGAGCTGCCGGAGGTCTGGGACATCCGCAAGCTCCATGGCCCGAGCCTGGACAGTTCCCGGCAGAAGCTGTTCGATTTCCTCTCCGGCTGGATGGGCGGCCCCCAGCTCTATGTGCAAAAACGTGGCCACCCCATGTTGCGCCGTCGCCACCTGCCCTTCCCCATCGATGCAGCGGCCCGGGACCAGTGGATGCTATGCATGCAACTGGCTTTGGAAGAAGTGGTGCCCTATGCCCCGCTGCGCCAGGAGCTGTACCAGGCCTTCATGAAGATCGCGGACCACATGCGCAACCAGATGCCCGCTTCCCCCCATGGTGGCCTGTATACCATCAGCGAATGAGCCCTGACAGCCCCGCCTTCCCCCTCCTGACAACCCGCATAAAGGAAACGACATGTATGCATTCACCTGTGACGTGGCCCTGCCCTTCGAGCAGGCCGTGGAGAAGTTCAAGCAGGCCCTGGGCGCCGAGAAGATGGGCGTGGTCTCGGAAGTCAACGTGCAGCAGATCATGAAGGCCAAGCTGGACGTGGACATGCCGGCCTACACCATCCTGGGGGCCTGTGCCCCGGGTCTTGCCCGGCGCGTGATCGAGGGCGAACCCAACGCCGGTGCCATGCTGCCCTGTGGCGTGACCGCCATGGCCCTGGACAGCGGCAACACGCGTTTTTCCTTCCAGGACCCGGAGTCCCTGCTGGGGCTCACCGGCAATCCCGCCTTGCTCGAGGTGGGCCGGGAAGCCAAGGCCATCCTGCTGCGTGTAAAAGATCGTCTGAGCCAGTAAGACGCTCGTCGTCGCATGCCCAATCCTGTCGAAGAGGCAATGGGCAAAGTCCGCATCCTGTCTGTCAGGATGCGAAGAACCCGTATGTGAAACCTTGATGTATCCCGTGCCGGCCCGGTCCTGCGAACCCAACCCTGAGGAGAAACCCATGTCCCACACCCTGAAACTCAGCCTCGTCGCCCTGCTGCTGGCAGGCTGCAGCACCCTGCCCAATGCCGAGAAACAGGCGCAAATGGCCGACGAGGCCCGGGCCACCGCCATGCAGCTCATGCAGACCCTGGGGGGCGAGCTCAAGAACCATATGCAGGCCGACGGCCCGGCCAATGCCATCGGCGTATGCAAGGATCTGGCCCCCGCCATCGCCAAGCAGGCCTCCAAGGACACCGGCATGCAGATCAAGCGGGTGAGCAGCAAGAACCGCAACCCCAACGGTGTGCCGGATGCCTGGGAGGCCGCCGCCATCAGCGGCTTCGAGAAGCGCCTGGCCGCCGGCGAGAAGGCGGAGAAACTGGAGACCTATACCGTGGTGGAGGACGGCGGCAAGCAGACCTTCCGCTATGCCAAGGCCCTGGTGACCCAGTCCATGTGCCTGGAGTGCCACGGCGCACCGGAAAACATGCGCGATGACGTCAAGGCCAAGCTGGCCCAGGAATATCCCAACGACAAGGCCGTGGGCTATGCCGCCGGCCAGGTGCGGGGCATCATCACCATGCGCAAGCCCCTGTAAGATCCGTCCTGGCTGCCCCCTCCCCCCAGGGGGCGGTCAGGTGTCTTCCCCATGACTCCCCAGCCTTGCACACTGGCCGGAGCCATGGCGAAGAGCCATAACAAGCAGACAGCCACGAGAGGAGAACAGCCATGCAAGAGACCGATCTGCTGAGCGGTGAATATCAATCCCTGACCGCCCCCGCAGCGCCCCTGGGGCGCCGGGGCTTCCTGGTCACCGCCCTGGGTGCGGGTTTTGCCCTGGCGGTACAGCCGGTCCAGGCCCAGACCGCCATCCATACCGACGACTGGGACCTCACCGCCGGTGAGGTGCAGATCCCCACGGCCGACGGCGCCATGCCGGCCTATCGGGCCCAGCCGGCGAAAGGCAGCCACTTCCCGGTGATCCTGGTGGTGCAGGAGATCTTCGGCGTGCACGAATACATCAAGGACACCTGCCGGCGTCTGGCGAATCTGGGCTACCAGGCCATTGCCCCGGAGCTGTATGCCCGCCAGGGGGATCCGCGCCAGTACGCCAACATCACGGACATCCTGGGCAAGGTGGTGAGCCGGGTGCCCGACAGCCAGGTCATGGCCGACCTGGATGCCTGCGTGACCTGGGCCGGTAACCATGACGGTGATACCGCACGCCTGGGCATCACCGGCTTCTGCTGGGGCGGCCGCATCACCTGGCTGTATGCCGCCCACAGCCCCAAAGTGAAAGCGGCCGTGGCCTGGTACGGCCGCCTCAGCGCGGATGCCACGGCCATGACGCCCCGGCATCCCCTGGATCTGGCGGGCAAGCTGCACGGCCCCGTGCTGGGGCTTTATGGCGGCCAGGACACGGGCATCCCCCTGGAGTCGGTGGAACGCATGCACCAGGCCCTGGCGGCTGCGGACAATCCGGCCAGCCGGGCCTCCCGCATCCACGTCTATCCCGACGCCCCCCACGCCTTCCACGCCGACTATCGCCCCAGCTACCGGGAGGCCGAGGCCCTGGATGGCTGGCAGCGCCTGCAGGACTGGTTCCGGCAGCACGGGGTTTGATGCCACCTGCCGATCTCCCCCCTTGCGTAAAGGGGGGAAGCGCGCATTCAGCGCGCCCGTTCGTAAACCACGAAGTGATACCCCAGGCCCCCGGCGTTGACATGGACCTGACGATCCACCGCTTTCCAGGCGGTGTGGTCGAACTCGGGAAACCAGGCATCCCCCTCGTACTCGGCCTGGATCTCGGTGAGGTAGAGCCGGTCCGCCCGGGGCAACACTTGGGCGTACATCTCCGCGCCCCCTACGAAGAAGATTTCCGGGTCCTCGCCGCAGGCGGTGATGGCGGCGTCGATGCAGGTGGCGGTGAGGCAGCCCTCTATGCGGTAGTCCGCATCCCGGCTGACGATGACCGTGGTGCGCCCCGGCAGGGGGCGGCCGATGGATTCATAGGTCTTGCGCCCCATGATGATGTGGTGCCCCAGGGTCAGGGCCTTGAAATGCTTCAGGTCCTCGGGTAGATGCCAGGGCAGGGTGTTGCGGATGCCGATGACCCGGTTTTTGGCCATGGCGGCGATGACGTTGAGGGTGGGTTTGTGCTGGGGATTCATGTCCTGATGAGCAAGCAGATCTGAATGGGCCTCAGCTTACCGCCTTCCCCCTTTGAAAAGGGGGACTGAGGGGGAGTGCTGCGGCGCTGGCTATGCGGATGCCGCTGGAATCCCCCCTACCCTCCTTTACGAAAGGGGGTAGACCTTGGGCAATGGGCTCGCGCTCATTGCCCCCGGGCCTGTACCCGCACGCCGTCGGCCACCTTCTCGTCCGGATGGGCGATGACCTGCTCGCCGGCCTTGAGGCCCGCCAGGACCTGGGCGGCCAGACCGCTGCGCTGGCCGATCTGCACCGGTGTGAGATGGGCGCGTCCTTCCCGGGCCACGAACACGGCCCAGCCCTCCTGGTGCCGGAACAGGGCGCTGGTGGGCACCAGCAGCAGGTCGTCCCCCTGCCAGAGCACGAAACTGGCCTCCACCCGGTAGCGGTCCCCCAGGGCCTGCCACACCTCCGGTGGCGTGGTGATGTCGACGATGATGCGCACCCGCTGCTCCTCCACCCCCAGGGCGGAGACCTTGGTGAAGCCGGCGGGCTCCACCACCCGCACCCGGCCTTCCAGGGGTTCCGCGCCGCCCCAGCGGTCCAGCAGCACCCTGCCCCCGGGGGCAATCTTCACCGCGGCGGTGGAGAGCACCTCCACCTCCACCTCCAGGGATGCGGGATTGCCGATCTCCAGCAGGGGCTGGCCCGGCTGCACCACGCCCTCGCTCTCGTGGGGCACGGCCAGCACCTGGCCCGCCACCGGCGCGGTGACCTGCAGGGTCTCCCCAGGCCGGGCCTGGGCCAGGCGGGTGACCTGCAACAGGGCGGCCCGGGCCGCCTCCACCTCATGGTGGGCCGCCTGCACTGCATATTCCGCCGCCTGACGATTGGCCTGGCCCGCCTGCAAACGGGCCTGGGCCTGATCCAGGGCCGCCCGGGAGACAAACTTCTCCGCCACCAGGGTGGCGACACGGTCCAGCTCCTGCCGGGCCAGTTGTGCCTCGGCCTCGGCACTGCCCACCTGCTCCCGGGCCCCCTGCAGACTGGCCTGGGCGGCCTCCACCCGGGCCTGGGCCTGGGCCCGGGTGCGGGGGTCCAGGCTGGCAGCGGCCAGGGGATCGATCCAGGCCACCACCTGACCGGCGGCCACGGCATGGCCCACCTTCAGGGTGATGCGCCGTACCTGGCCCGCCACCGGCGCGGCCACCACATAACGCTCCTGCACCCGGGTCTTGCCCTCCTCATCCACGGTCACTGCCAGGCTGCCCTGGTAGGCCGGCACCAGTTCCACCGACAGCGGCCGGGGCATGAAGCCCCAGACAAGGCCCGCCGCCACGGCCAGGGCCAGCAACAGGGGGCCGAGACGACCACGCCAGGATTTGTTCATCTTCATTCTCTTGTTTTCAACACCGCCACCAGATCCAGGCGGCCCAGCCGCCGCCAGACCAACAGCCCGGAGATCAGGGCGGACGCCACCACCACCGTGGCGCCCAGGGCAAAATTGTAAGGCGCCAGCACCAGGGGCAGGCGGTACAGGTCCGAGGCGAACATCACCACCAGCAGGGCGCACAGGCCGATGCCCACGAGAAATCCCACCGGGATGGCGGCCAGGGTCAGCAGCGCCAGCTCCCCCAGCAGGATGTAGGCGATCTCGCCGTGGGTGAAGCCCAGCACGCGCAGGCTGGCCAGCTCCCGGCTGCGCTCCGACAGGGCGATGCGCACGCTGTTGTAGACCACACCAAAGGCGATGGTGGCCGCCAGCACCGTGGTCACCATGTTGTAGAACAGCACGAACTCCCCCAGGGTGTCGTAGAAACTCTGCACGGCGGTCTTGTGGGCCACCATGCCCAACACCCGGGGACGGTCATGCAGACGGCGATAGATCCCGGTCTGGGTATCCGGGGCATGGGAGAGATAGGCGCCGGTCACCAGGTCATCCTCCCCCAGCAGGGCATTGAGGCTGTCCTGGCGCATGTAGGCGGAGACCCCCAGGTATTGCTTGGTGATGCCCAGCACCGGCACTTCCAGGACCTGGCGGCGCCCCTCCAGGACCTCAACGGTGAGCATATCCCCGGGTTGCACGTGCAGGATGTTGCTGGCCAGGTGGTCGGTGAGCACCAGACCGCCGGCGGGCACCTGCACGGGGCGCAGCTGGCTGTCCAGGGAACGGTGCAGCACCCCTTCCGGCTGGATGCCGAACACGGCATGGCGGTAATGGTGATGACCGAAACGCAGGTTGGCCGCCACATCCCGGAAGCCCTCCACATGGCGCACGCCGGGCAGCTGCGCCAGTTCATACAGGGCCCGGTGGCCGGTGGGCTCCATGAAGGTCACCGCCAGATCCTCCCGGGCCGCCTGCCTGAACTGCACGTCCACCATGAAATCCACGGCGTCCTGCTGATAGCTGCCCACCATCATCAGGCCGCCGGCACAGGCGATGCCAAAGACGGTGAGCAGGGATTTCAGGGGGCGCCGCTCGATGTGGCGCAGGATCATGCGGCTGGGCTGGCGAAACCAGTGCTGCAGGCCCAGGCGTTCCAGCAGGGTGGCCCGGTAGGCCATGGGGGTCTCGGCACGCATGCCCTCCGCCGCGGGCAGCGCCACCGCCCGGGCCACCGCCACCAGGGTGCCGGACAGGGCCGCCAGGGAAGTAATGGCCAGGGCCAGGACCACCACCCAGGGCTCCAGCACATATTCCAGAAAGGGAAAGCGGTAGAAATCCATGTACACATTGGCCAGGCCATGGCCGAACCACACGCCCAGCAACACGCCGCCCAGCACCCCCAGCAGCACCACCGCCATGATCATCTTCACGTAGTGCCAGCCGATGGCCAGATGGCCGTAACCGAAGGCCTTGAGGATGGCGATCTGCTCCCGCTGGGTGGCAATGATGCGGGACACCACCACATTCAGCAGGAAGGCGGAAATGCCCAGAAAGATGGCCGGGAAGACGCTGGCCGTGGTCTGCAGGGACTTGAGCTCCTCGGACAGAAAGCGGTTGGAGAACTGGTCCTTGCGAGCATAGGCCCCGACGCCGCCATAGGGCGCCAGCAGGCCGTCCAGACGGCTGATGACGGCCTGTTCCACGCTGCTGCCGGGGGCCTGGGCACCGGAGGGCGTCGGGTCCACGGCCCGGCCCGGGGTCTGGCTGCTGAGGGTGAGGCTCACATCGTTGAAGGCCCCATCCATGTCATAGGCAATACCCAGGGCATGGCGCCCCATCCACAACACGCCATAGCGCTTGAAGTCCGGGAACATGGCCCCGGGGGCGATCTGGTAGACGTACTCCGGTGACAGGGCCACCCCCACCAGGGTCAGGGCCTTGCGCTTGCCGTTGATGACCGCGTGGATGCGATCGCCGGGCTGCAGGCCATGGGCATCGGCAAAGGTGTCGCTGACCATGACCTCATCGCTGCTGTAGGGCGTGAGCCAGCGGCCCCGTTTCAGGTGCAGGGTATTGAGCCGGGGCTCGCCCACGTCCGGTAGGGAGGACAGCATGCCGGTGACCGGATCGCTGAACCC
>CAZVNY010000027.1:0-12399 GCA_964628785.1 uncultured Thiobacillus sp. | reverse complement strand
AGTCCATCACCGATGCCTGTCTGGGTTGGGATGCCACGGGCCCCCTGCTGCAGGAACTGGCCTCGGCGGTACGCGCCCGGCGCCTGGCGGTACCCAGGGCAGACGCATAGGCCCGGCCTCGGGTAGAATGCGCGACGGCGGGCCTCCCCGCATGGTCAAGCCGTGAACCTGGTCAGGTCCGGAAGGAAGCAGCCACAGCGGTCCATGCCAGTGCCGGGGGTCAGGCTCGCCACCCCCATTCCAACGCATTCCCAGGGGCCCTGCATGAGCAAAACCGCGCGTCTCGCACTGTCTGTCTCCCTGTTTCTGGCCGTGACATCCGCCCAGGCCGTGGATGGCTATACAGTGGAACTGGGCCATGGGGACGACGCCACCGAACTGCTGCGGATGCACGCCAAGTGGAACTGGGACAAGCGCTGGTTCGAGTCGGGAAACTGGCATCTGACAGGCTATTGGGAAGCCACCCTGGGACATATGTGGGGCGACGGCAGGGGCGCGCGCAAGCTGTGGGATGTGGGCTTTACCCCCGTATTCCGTCTGCAGCCCAATGGCAGCAGGACCGGCCCCTATGTGGAAGGGGCCATTGGCGCCCACTTCCTGTCAGGGGCCCGCATCAACCACAAGCGTCAGTTCGGCACCAGCTTCAATTTCGGCGATCACCTGGGCTTCGGCTATGTCTTTGGCCAGCGCGGCCAGTACGACCTGGGCTATCGTCTGCAGCACATGTCCAACAGCGGCTTGAAAAAGCCCAATGACGGCATCAACTTTCACGAAGTCCGTCTCACCTACAACTACTGATCCTTCCCAGGACCTGCATGTCCCACCAAGTCCTCGCGCGCAAGTGGCGCCCCCGCAACTTTGAGCAACTGGTGGGCCAGGACCATGTGGTGCGTGCCCTGGCCAATGCCCTGGAGCAAAGCCGCCTGCACCACGCCTACCTGTTCACCGGCACCCGGGGGGTGGGCAAGACCACCCTGGCGCGCATCCTGGCCAAATGTCTGAACTGCGAAAGCAGCCCGCTCCCCACCGCCAGGCCCTGTGGCCAGTGCCCTGCCTGCACGCAGATCGACGCCGGCCGTTTCGTGGACCTCATCGAGCTGGATGCCGCTTCCAATACCGGCGTGGACAACATGCGGGAGATCCTGGAGAACGCCCAGTACGCCCCCACTGCCGGGCGCTACAAGGTGTACATCATCGACGAAGTGCACATGCTCTCCCGCAATGCCTTCAACGCCATGTTGAAGACCCTGGAAGAGCCGCCGGGCCACGTCATCTTCATCCTGGCCACCACCGACCCGCAAAAGGTGCCGGTGACGGTCCTGTCCCGCTGTCTGCAGTTCAACCTGAAGCAAATGACCCCCAGCCATGTGGCCGGCCATCTGAAGCAGGTGCTGGAGGCGGAAGGGGTGGGCTTCGAGAGCGGGGCCCTCTATCTCCTGGCCCGGGCTGCGGCGGGCAGCATGCGGGACGCCCTCTCCCTGACTGACCAGGCCATCGCCTATGGCCAGGGTAACCTGCTGGAAGAAGACGTGCGCAGCATGTTGGGAGTCATCGACCAGGCCTACCTGCTCCCCCTGCTCACGGCCCTGGCCGATGGCGATGGTCCCCGCCTCATGCAGGAAGCCGACGAACTGGCCGCCCGGGGGGTGAATTTCGACAGTGCCCTGCTGGACATGGCCGGCCTCTTGCACCAGATTGCCCTGGCCCAGAGTGTGCCCGAGGCCGTGAACGAGGATGCCCCGGAGCGGGAGCAACTCTTCGCCCTGGCCCGGCGCCTGGATGCAGAGAGCGTGCAACTGCTCTATCAGATCGTCACCCTGGGCCGACGGGATCTGGAATGGGCCCCGGACGAGTTCGCCGGTTTCTCCATGACCCTGTTGCGCATGCTGGCCTTCATGCCCGCCCAGACCGTCCCCGAACCCCCGCCGGGAAGGCGTGAACGCCAGCCGGAACCCGCCACCCTCCATGCCCAGTCCCCATCTCCTGCCCCTGCCGGCGCCGGAGCGGGGACGGTCAGCACCTCGGCACAAGGCACGCCCGTGGCCGCCAACGAGCCCCTGGGTGGCTTCGATGGCAACTGGCGCCGGTTGGCGGAGGGACTGCCCGGACTGGTACGCCAGCTGGCCATGCAGTGCGCGCTCGTCGGTCACGACGCACGCCGCCTGCACCTGCAACTGCCCGCCGCGCAGAGGACCCTGCTGGCTACCTTTGGCGACAAGCTCAAGGCGGCCCTGGCGGAGCGACTGGGGGCAGAGCTGAAGGTGGTCATCGAAACGGTGGAGCTGGAAGGCGTATCCTCCCCCGCCGCGCAACGGGCCCGGGAAGTCGCGCAACGGCAACAGGTGGCAGAGCTCGCCCTGGCCGAAGACCCTTTCGTCCAGACCCTGGTGCGGGAATGCGACGCCAACGTCAACAACATCCGTCCCCGCACGGGCACGGACAATTAGGAATGGAATGAAATGATCAAAGGTGGCATGGGTGGCCTGGGCAACCTGATGAAACAGGCCCAGCAGATGCAGGAAAACATGCAGAAGATGCAGGCCAAGCTGGCGGAAATGGAGGTGGAAGGCAGCGCCGGTGCCGGCCTGGTGAAGGTGGTGATGACCGGCAAGCACGACGTCAAGCGGGTGAGCATCGACCCCAGCCTGCTGGCCGACGACAAGGACATGCTGGAAGACCTGGTGGCCGCCGCCGTAAACGATGCCGTGCGCAATGTGGAAACCATGGTGCAGGAGAAAATGGCCGGCATGACCGCGGGCCTGCCCCTGCCTCCGGGCTTCAAGCTGCCCTTCTGAAGAAAAGGTGGCCGTCGCCAGGGTGTGTGCGCCTTGACACCGCGCCAACGCGACAGGCCCGGCGCTCCGCTCCCCGGAATTCATGCTGCCCTCCTCCCTCGACGCCCTCATTGACGCCCTGCGGGTCTTGCCGGGGGTGGGACCCAAGTCGGCGGCGCGCATGGCCTACCACCTGCTGCAACGCAACCGCCCGGGGGCCGGGCGTCTGGCCCAGGCCATCAATCAGGCCCTGGAACGCCTGCACCACTGCCAGCGCTGCAACAACTTCTCCGAGACCCCGGTGTGCAACCTGTGTCAGAACCCCCGCCGGGACCCGCGCCTGCTCTGTGTGGTGGAGATGCCCGCCGACCTCAACCGCCTGGAGGAGACCCAGGCCTATCGCGGCCTGTACTTCGTGCTCATGGGCCGTCTGTCCCCCCTGGATGGCGTGGGCCCCCGGGAGATCGGCCTGGAGGCCCTCCTGGCCCGGGCCCAGGACGGCGTGACCGAGGAGGTCATCCTGGCCACCAACTTCACCGCCGAGGGGGAGGCCACCGCCCACTATGCCGGCGAGCTGCTCAAGGCCAAGGGCCTGCAGGTGAGCCGCATCGCCCGGGGACTGCCAGCCGGAGGGGAGCTTGAGCACGTGGACGGCCTGACCATCGCCCAGGCCTTGCAGGACCGCCGCCCGGCCTGACGTGCATGGCGATTCAGCATCCCGGAACATGAAACGGCGAATCGCCTCGCACGTTTCCCCCTCCCCGCCCTCCCGCAAGCGGAGAGGGGACAAAGCCCCGCTACGCGCGGGTTGTCCGCCGAGCCAAGCGGGTATGCCCTTTTTCGCCCATTTCTGACGCAAGAGTCCCAGCATGGATCTGAACGCCCTCACCGCCCTCTCCCCCCTGGATGGCCGCTATCGCCGCAGCGGCGCCAAACTGGCCCCCTATTTCAGCGAATTCGGCCTCATCAGGTATCGGGTCCGGGTGGAAATCGAGTGGCTCAAGGCCCTGGCGGCGGAGGCCGCCATCAGTGAAGTTCCGGCCTTCTCGCCTGCCACCCTGGCGGAACTTGATGCCCTGGCCGCCAACTTCGGCCTGGCGGAGGCCGAGGCCGTGAAGGCCCACGAGAAAGTCACCAACCACGACGTCAAGGCGGTGGAATACTTCCTCAAGGACCGCCTGGTGGGCAATCCGGAGGTGACCCGGGTGGCGGAATTCATCCACTTTGCCTGTACCTCGGAGGACATCAACAACCTGGCCCATGCCCTCATGTTGCAGGACGCCCGCCGGGAGGTGCTGCTGCCCGCCCTGGACCAGGTGACCGCCAAGCTCACGCAGCTGGCCGTGGAACTGGCGGACCTGCCCATGCTCTGCCGCACCCACGGCCAGCCCGCCAGCCCCTCCACCCTGGGCAAGGAGCTGGCCAACGTGGTGTATCGCCTGCAACGGGGCGTGGAACGCTTCGCCAATGTGGCCATGCTGGGCAAGATCAACGGCGCGGTGGGCAACTACAACGCCCATCTGGCCGCCTATCCCAGCTTCGACTGGGAGGTCTTTGCCCGCCGCTTCGTGGAAGGACTGGGGCTCAGCTTCAACCCCTACACCATCCAGATCGAACCCCACGACGCCATGGCGGAGCTGTACGACGCCTGCGCCCGCATCAACACCGTGCTCTTGGACCTGGACCGGGACCTGTGGGGCTACATCTCCCTGGGCTACTTCAAGCAAAAGCTGAAAGAAGGCGAGGTGGGCTCTTCCACCATGCCCCACAAGGTGAACCCCATCGACTTCGAGAACTCGGAAGGCAATCTGGGCCTGGCCAACGCCCTGCTGCGCCACCTGGCGGAAAAGCTGCCCATCTCCCGCTGGCAGCGGGACCTCACCGACTCCACGGTGCTGCGCAACATGGGCACGGCCCTGGGCTTTGCCCTGCTGGGCTATGAGAGCTGCCTGCGGGGCCTGCACAAGCTGGAGGCCAACCCGGCGCGCCTGGCCGAGGACCTGGAGGCCAACTGGGAGGTGCTGGCGGAACCCATTCAGACGGTAATGCGCCGCTACGGCCTGGAAAAACCCTATGAGCAGCTCAAGGCCCTGACCCGGGGCAGGGACGGCATCGACCAGGCCAGCCTGGCGACCTTCATCCAGGGCCTGGCCCTGCCGGAAGAGGCCAGGCAGCATCTCCTGGCCATGACCCCGGGCAGCTATACCGGCAAGGCCGCCGAGCTGGCCCGGCGCATCGGCCGGGGCTGAGTCCCGGCCCGGGCAAATTCCGGGCCCGCCGGTGGGCCCGGTGCATCACCTCACCGGGCAGCGGGGTCCAGCAGGGCCTCCACGGCCAGGACACTTTGCTCCCCCAATTCCCCATGCAGCCGCAGCAACTCCCGGATGCGGGCCTGCCAGTGCAGCTGCCCCTGGAGCACCGCCTGTTGCAGGGGCTCCAGGCTGTCCCCCTCCAGCCAGAGCCTGTAGGCCTCGACCAGTTCGGGAAAGAGCTTGCGGCGCATGCCGATGAAGTTGGCGAAATAGAAATGGATGGCCGCCGGCGTGGCCTGTTGCAGCAGGCCCGGCAGGGTGGAGACACAATCCGCGTACAGGTCCCGCACTGCCCGGGCCATGATCTCCGCCCGGCTGCGCATGATGTCCACCAGGAAATGGGGCCAGTCCTGGCCCAGTTCCGCCTCCACCCGGGCCTCACCCAGCTCGTGCAGGATGACCGACTCCGTCTCCACCCGGGTCATGGCCTCCAGGGCCCCGGCCGTATCCCCCGGGAAGTCATAACAGGCCAGGGCCCGGCCCAGGGCCTCGTTGCGCTTGTTCCAGGTCCATTCCTCGTAGCGCTCCCAGAGCCAGCGGCGCAGGGCCTCGGTGCGCACGAAGATGCTGTCCTGCAGCAGCATGCCGGGAGGCGCATCCAGGTCCCGGGCATATTCGCAATCGGAGACATAGATGCGGAAGCCCTGGCGCTCCTCCTGCCGCGCCAGATTGGCCAGGAAGAAGTGGGGCTTGCAGGCCCGGCCGTAACCGCCGGAATAGATGTAACCCGCCGGCACCAGCACCTGGTTGATGGTCGCCACCTCAAAGGGATCCACCTCGCCCCCGGGCAGGGGCAGGGGGACATAGGGCGCGGTCTCCATGCCCTCCCAGAGTCGTTCCCGTTCGTTCATCCAGTCGCCGATGGCCGTCTTGGGCATTTCACCGATGAAGGGCAGATCGTTTTCCCAGCGGTACAGCTCCCGCATCTTGAGCAGAAAGGTGCACATGGTCAGGTCCCCGGCATACTGGGCATCGGAGATGTGACAATTGGCCTGCACGGCACTGACGATGGCACCCAGATTGAACGGGGCCTCTGCCCCGGTCTGGTCCTGCAACGCCGCCGTCACCGGTCCTGGTGTCTTTGTGCCCTGGCCGCTGCAGGTCGGCATAGCCTTGCTCATACATGCGATGCCCATGATCGGCTCCTTGAATTGTTGAGTGATTTTGTCGGATTATGCGCCCAGGTACATCAAGGGGAAACATACATGCGCTACTGGCTGATGAAGTCCGAACCTTCGGAATACAGCATCGACGACCTGCAACGGGATGGTCACACGGCCTGGACCGGGATACGCAATTACCAGGCCCGCAACTTCATGCGCGACCAGATGCGGGTGGGGGACCCGGTGCTGTTCTATCACTCTTCCTGTCCCGAACCGGGCATTGCCGGTCTGGCGGAGGTTTCCGCCCTGGCCTATCCGGATGAGTCCCAGTTCGACGCCGGCAGCGACTATTTCGACCCCAAGGCCACTCGGGAAGTGCCCCGCTGGTTCAATGTGGAGGTGAAATTCAAGCGCAAGACCCGCCTCATGCCCATCGCCGAGCTGCGCCAATATGCGGAGCTGGCCACCATGCGCATCCTGGCCAAGGGCAATCGGCTCTCCATCACGCCGGTGGATCCGGAGGAGTGGAAGTTCATCCTGCAAAAACTGGGCTGAGTCCATGGAGTGGCTGCTGGCCTACTTGGCCCTGGGCCTGGTCACCGGCGTCATCGCCGGCCTGCTGGGGGTAGGGGGCGGTCTGGTCATGGTGCCGGCCCTCACCTGGGCCTATGCACAACAGGGCTTTGCCGCGGACTACAACATCCATCTGGCCCTGGGCACCTCCCTGGCGGTCATCATCCCCACCTCCATTTCCAGCCTGCGGGCCCACCACGGTCATGCTGCCGTGGACTGGAACCTGGTGCGTCGCATCACCCCGGGCATCCTCCTGGGCACCCTGGTGGGCGGCGGTGTGGCCGCCTTTCTGCCGGACCGCAACCTGAAACTGTTCTTCATCGCCTTCCTGCTCTATGCCGCCACCCAGATGTTGCTGGGCTTCAAACCCAAACCCCAGCGGGCCCTGCCGGGACCGGCTGGCATGACCTTGGCAGGCGGTGTCATCGGCCTGGTATCCAGTTGGGTGGGCATCGGTGGCGGCACCCTGTCCGTACCCTTCCAGACCTGGTGCAACGTGGGCCTGCACCGGGCCATCGGTACCTCCGCCGCCATCGGCCTGCCCATCGCCGTCGCCGGCATGCTGGGCTATGCCCTCTCCGGCCAGGTTGCTGCAAACCTGCCCACCTGGAGCCTGGGCTTCGTCTATCTGCCGGCCTTCCTGGGCATTGCCCTGGGCAGCGGACTCACCGCCCCTCTGGGGGCGAGACTGACCCACCGCCTGCCCGTATCCCGCCTGAAAAAGATCTTTGCCGGCCTGCTCTATCTGCTCGCGGCACGCATGATCTACAGCGTCTGGGTAGGTTGACTACGGGACTGGATGACGGCGCTTGTGCTGATGTCGCAATAAAGGTCTGGAGCCGCCGGGAAGACGATGGTGCTGCTCGTAAAGGCATTGGCGGTCTGGATGGCCATCCTGCTCATGGCGGTGGCCAACGGCGTATTCCGTGAAAAAACCCTTATCCCACGGCTTGGCAAGACACCGGGCCTGGTCTTGAGCGGCCTGCTGCTGTGCCTGCTTATCCTGGTGGTCACGTGTTTTGCCCTGCCCTGGCTGCATCTGCAGCATCCGTCACAGGCCATCGGCATCGGTTTGGGCTGGCTCGCACTCACGCTCGCCTTTGAATTCGCGCTCGGACGCTTTCAAGGCAAGTCCTGGTCGTCCATCCTTGCAGCCTACACCTGCAAGGACGGCAATCTTTGGCCGCTGGTGCTCTTGCTCACGGCAGCCGCGCCCTACATCGCTGCCCGATACATGGGCCTGCAGCCGTAGCCAGCCCTCGGGAAAGGCGGATCAAATCCGTCAGCGCGCGGAGCGAAGTGACGTGTATATACATAAGTTGTTGCTTGCGCATGGAATCCGGATTGCCGCGCTGCGCGCGCCATGACGGCAAGGCATTTGTGCAGCGTCTCCCCAGCGGCAGCGCCTTGCCAGCGCGCAAGGGTCAGATGATGTCCAGATGCTCCGTGCCGCTGTGGGGAGCATCCCCCCGCTCGCTCTTGACGTGGAGCTTGATGCGCAGGCGCAGGTCATTGAAGGAATCCGCGAAGCGCAGGGCATCCTCGGCGGTGACCGCCCCCTGGGTGTAGAGCTCGAACAGGGCCTGGTCGAAGGTCTGCATGCCCAGATCCTTCGAGCGGCCCATGATGTCCTTGATCTCGTCCAAACGTCCCTGCAGGATCAGGTCCGAGATCAGGGGTGAATTGAGCATGATTTCCACCGCCGGGATGCGCCCCTTGCCGTCCTTCCGGGGCAGCAGGCGCTGGGAGATGATGGCGCGCAGGTTCAGGGACAGATCCAGGAGCAATTGTTCCCGCCGCTCCTTGGGGAAGAAACTCAGGATGCGGTCCAGGGTCTGGTTGGCGTTGTTGGCGTGGATGGTGGACACGCACAGGTGACCCGTTTCCGCATAGGCCATGGCGTACTGCATGGTCTCCTGGTCGCGGATCTCGCCGATCATGATCACGTCCGGCGCTTGGCGCAGGGTGTTCTTCAGGGCCGCCTCCCAGGTCTCCGTATCCACACCCACTTCCCGCTGGGTGATGATGCTCTTGCCGTGGGTGTGCACGTATTCGATGGGGTCCTCCACCGAGACAATGTGCTCCTGGGCATTCTGGTTGCGGTAGCCCACCATGGCCGCCAGGGTGGTGGACTTGCCCGAGCCCGTGGCACCACAGACGATGACCAGGCCCCGGGGCATCATGGTGATGTTCTCCAGGTTGGGCGGCAGGTTCAGGTCCTCCAGCTTGGGGATGACCGTGAGGATGTGGCGCAACACCACGCCGGTACGTCCCTGCTGCTGGAAGATGTTCACCCGGAAGCGGCCGATGTCACCGGCTTGGATGGCAAAGTTGCATTCATGGGTGTCGGCGAAGTCCCGCTGCTGATGCTCATTCATCAGGTTCTTGGCGAGAATGCCCGTATCCGTGGGCGTCAGGGTCTGATTGGCAATGGGTGTGATCTTGCCATTCAGTTTGATGGCCGGCGGAAAGCCCGCGGTGAGGAACAGGTCCGAGGCCTTGCGCACCACCATGAAGCGCAGCCACTCATATACGTTTTCCAGGCTGTTCATGGGCCTCTCGTTTCAGAACATGTCTTTGTTCACAGCCACGGCCCGGGCTTCCTGGGTAGCGATGGCATTGCGGCGCACCAGATCCGTCAGGCACTGGTCCAGGGTCTGCATGCCCAGGTTCTGGCCGGTCTGGATGGATGAGTACATTTGGGCAATCTTGTTTTCCCGGATCAGGTTACGGATGGCCGGGGTGCCAATCATGATCTCGTGGGCCGCCACCCGGCCGCTGCCGTCCTTGCGCTTGAGCAGGGTCTGGGAAATCACTGCGCGTATGGATTCCGACAGCATGGAGCGCACCATTTCCTTCTCCGCCGCCGGGAACACGTCCACCACCCGGTCGATGGTCTTGGCCGCCGACGAGGTGTGCAGGGTACCGAACACCAGGTGACCGGTCTCCGCGGCGGTCAGGGCCAGGCGGATGGTCTCCAGGTCCCGCATCTCCCCCACCAGGATCACGTCCGGGTCTTCCCGCAGGGCGGAGCGCAGGGCCTGGGCGAAGCCATGGGTATGGGGTCCCACCTCGCGCTGGTTGATCAGGCACTTCTTGCTCTTGTGCACGAATTCGATGGGGTCCTCGATGGTGAGGATGTGGCTGTACTTGTTTTCGTTGACATAGTCCACCATGGCCGCCAGGGTGGTGGACTTGCCCGAACCCGTGGGCCCGGTGACGATCACCAGACCCCGGGGATTCTCGGAGATGTCCTTGAAAATCCTGGGGGCCTCCAGTTCCTCCAGGGTCAGCACCACGCTGGGGATGGTGCGGAACACGGCCCCGGCCCCCCGCTCCTGGTTGAAGGCATTCACCCGGAAACGGGCCACATCCCGCAACTCGAAGGAGAAGTCCACCTCAAGGAACTCTTCATAGCTCTTGCGCTGGGCATCGCTCATGATGTCGTACACCATGGCGCGGACTTCCTGGTTGGACAGGGCGGGCACGTTGATGCGGCGAATATCACCGTGTACGCGGATCATGGGTGGCAGCCCGGCGGAGAGGTGCAGATCGGACGCCTTGTTCTTGACCGAGAACGCAAGAAGCTCGGAAATATCCATTATAATTCCCTGATTTAGCTCGTTTTCCTAGGGAGTTCGGCCCATTATGGGCACAATCGCCACCGCCGTGCAAGCATGTGAAAAACGTATTGCCGATGCATGCAGGCAGGCGGGACGGGCTACATCCTGCGCGACTCTGCTGGCAGTTAGCAAGACCTTTCCTGCCGTCGCCGTACGGGAGGCCTGGGGGGCCGGACAACGCCGTTTTGGCGAAAGCTATGTCCAGGAAGCCGTGGACAAGATGGACACGCTACAAGACCTGGACATCGAGTGGCATTTCATCGGTCCCTTGCAAAGCAACAAGACCCGGCCCGTGGCGGAGCGCTTCGCCTGGGTGCATGGCATCGAGCGGGAAAAGATCGCCCAACGCCTGGCGCAACAGCGGCCGTCCCGGCTGCCGCCCCTGAACGTCTGCATCCAGGTCAACGTCAGCGGTGAAGCGAGCAAGCATGGCATCCCCCCCTCCGAGGCCCTGGCCCTGAGCCGGCAGGTGGCTGCCCTGCCAGGCCTGAAGCTGCGGGGCTACATGGCCATCCCGGAACCCTCCCGGGACACGGACATCCTGCAGGCCCGCTTCCAGATCCTCGCCGGGCTGTTGCAGCAGGCCCGCGCCGCCGGCTTGCCGCTGGACACCCTTTCCATGGGCATGTCCGACGACCTGGAAGCGGCCATCATGGCAGGCTCCACCCTGGTGCGGGTGGGTACCGCCATCTTCGGCGTGCGCCAATATGGAATGGACGACATGAAGGAAGGACGCACATGAAACTGGGCTTCATCGGCGGCGGCAACATGGCGGCCGCCATCATCGGCGGCCTGTTGCGCCAGGGCTTTCCGGCGGAGGACATCATCGTGGCCGAGCCCCTGGCCCCGCGCAGGGCCTGGCTGGAGCAGGAATTTGGTATCGAGACCGAGGCCGGCGCGCAAACGGCGGCCCTGGCGGACGCCCTCATCCTGGCGGTGAAGCCCCAGCAGCTCCAGGCCGTACTGCACACGCTGCCCCCCCTGACGGCCAACCAACTGGTGCTTTCCGTGGCGGCAGGGGTGCGCAGCGGGGACATCAGCCGCTGGCTCGGCGGCCATGGGGCCGTGGTACGGGCCATGCCCAACACCCCGGCCCTGGTGGGAGAGGGGGTCACGGGCCTGTACGCCCAAGCCGGCGTGAGCGAGGCCCAATGGGATCTGGCCAGCCACATCATGGCGGCGGTGGGCAGCGTGGTCTGGGTGGGCGAGGAGGCGCACATCGATGCGGTGACCGCCATTTCCGGCAGCGGCCCGGCCTACGTGTTCTATTTCATGGAGGCCCTGGAGCAGGCCGCCGTGGATTTGGGCCTGGACCTTGAAACCGCACGCCATCTGGCCCTGCAGACCTTTCTTGGGTCCGCCACCCTGGCGCGCCAGGATGCGGCCACGCCGGCCGAACTGCGCGCCCGGGTCACCTCCAAGGGCGGCACCACGGAGCGGGGCATCCAGGCCCTGGAAGACGCCGCCGTGGGCCAGGCCATCCTGCAGGCGGCCCGGGCGGCCGCGGCCCGGGCCGGGGAAATGGGCGACCAGTTCGGGCAGGTCTGATGCTGCTGGAAGCCCTGAAATTTTTGGTACGCACCGGCCTGGACCTGATGGCCTGCGCCTTCTTCCTGCGTTTCTGGATGCAGTGGACCCGGGTGCCCTACCACCACCCCTTCGCCCAGTTCGTGATGAAGGTGACGGACTTTGCCGTACGCCCCCTGCGCCGCTTCGTCCCGGGTTTCTTCGGCGTGGACTGGTCCAGCCTGTTGCTGCTCCTGCTGGCGGAACTGCTCTCCGTCCTGGCGGTGAGCTGGCTCATGGGCTATCCCTTCACTGCGGCGGGGACCCAGGTCGTGCCCGGCTTCCTGCTCCTGGGCCTGGCCTCCACCCTGCGCCTGGTGTTGTATGTGCTCATGGGGCTGCTGATCCTGCAGGCGGTGCTGTCCTGGATCAACCCCTTCTCGCCCCACGCCCCCATGTTCTACGCCCTGGTGCGACCGGTCCTGGTCCCCTTCCAGAAGATCATTCC
>CAZVNY010000026.1:0-12488 GCA_964628785.1 uncultured Thiobacillus sp. | reverse complement strand
CGGACAAGACCCACCCGATCATCGAGATCGACGCCGGCCGACTGGTGGATCTCGGCTTTACCCAGGGCACGGCCCTGGATGTGCCCCTGCCGGAAGACCCAGACCTGCTGGCGATGCGTTCCGGCCCCCGTAACGGGCCGAGGAGGGTGGTGGAATGAGGCTCATCGCATTGCTCGCCCTCTCGTTCTTGTCGTTCGCGGCCCTCGGCGATACCGCCGCCGACGTCAGGACACGTCTCATGGAGCGTTACCCATCCACCCCGGTCGACACAGTGCGACCGACGCCGATTACCGGGCTGTTCGAGGTCGCCATGGGCCGCAAGATCGTCTACGTCGACGCCACCGGGCAGTATTTCCTGTTCGGGCGGATCTTCGATCTGCCTGGCAACCGCGACCTGACCGAAGAGCGACTGCGCGACCTCTCACGGCTGGACGTGTCCCTGATCCAGCCGGATCAAATCCTGGAGCAAGGGGAGGGCAGCCAGGTCGTGTATGTGTTTTCCGATCCGGCCTGCGGCCATTGCCAGAAGCTGGAGCAGACCCTGGCCGCCATGACGACGCTGAGGGTCCGGACGATCCTGTTACCGCTGCAACCGGGTTCTTCGGACCTGTCCAGGGACATCTGGTGCGCATCTGACCGCCAGCGGGCCTGGTCTGCCTGGATGCTCAAGGGCGCCCGGCCCGATCCGGCACCGGAGTCCTGCCAAGCCGACGTTCTGTCGCGGAACCTGGCATTGGCCAAGGGCTTCGGCATCCGGGCTACGCCGGCGCTGGTCTCACCGGATGGGCGCGTCTCCCTGGGCGCCCTGGAGGCGCCTGCGCTATCCGCCTGGCTGAACCCCGATCAAACCGCCGTCTCTACTGTCGCCACCGAGGTCAGCCCATGAACTACCGCCATCTCATTCCGTGCTTGCTGCTGCCCACCTTGGTGGGCTGCGCGGGCAGCCTATCCGGCCTGGATGGCTCGAAAAAGCTCTCCTGTCCGGTCGGCGAGGGCGTGACCTGCAAGCCCATGTCCCAGGTCTACGAGGAGTCCGCCAAACCGGCAATGGTCGATGACTCGGACGATCAAACCGCCGTGACCCGACCGCTGCCTCCGCGCAGTGTCGTACACGTGCCGCCCGGCGCGGAGAACGGCCCGGTGCCGCTTCGCACCCGACCCAGCGTGATGCGTATCTGGATCGCGCCCTGGGAGGACGCCGACGGCGACCTGCACGAGGGCGCCTGGATCGCCATGCGTCTCGATGACGGCCGCTGGAACATCGACCACGTGCGGGAACGCATCCGCGAAGGCTACGGCGCCGCCCTGGTGCCGCCGCCGGTGCAGGAAAGCAAGCCGGCCGCTCAGTCCAAACCGTCGTCGGTCGCCGCCGACGTGGCGGATGTGCTGCCGAAGAACCTGCTGCCCGGCTCGAAGGCGCCCGCGGAACCGTTCTTCGATACCAATGCCGACTGAGCCGGGAGCAGACCAATGAGTACCGCGACCGAAGCCCTGCCCAGCTGGCTGGAATGGGTTTCCCGGCTGTTCGCGCCCAAGGCCGACGTGGATGCCGGCGACCCGCTGCAATTCTCGTCCTATCTGCCATATCGGGGCTGGGATGAAGAGGCCCAGTTGTTCATCCTGGGCAATCAGGTCGGCTTCTGCCTGGAGCTGGCGCCCCAGTCCGGCTCCGACCAGTCCATGGCGGACATCCTGGAAGGGCTGATGCACAACTGGCCGGTGGGCACGGGCATCCAATTCCACCTGTTCGGCACGCCCCACATCTACCGCCGCCTGACCCAGTACGCGAACATGCGGCTGGCCGACCCGGACATCAAGGAACGCTCCGACCGCGAAGGGCGGCCGGTTCGCAACGAGAACATCTACCGCAAGCTGGCCCGGCGCCGGGTGGAACACCTGTCCCGCGCCGCGCATCAGTCCCTCACCCGAGGCAACATCTACATGCTGCGGGATTACCGGCTGGTGGTGTCGGTGACGGCGCCGATCCGCTTCAACGAACGCGCTCGCGTCGGCGAATTCCTCAACGCCCGCGCCGGCATGGAAACGACCCTGCGGGCGGCCGGCTTCCCGTCCCGCGTCTGGGACGCCTCCGACCTGGTCAACTGGTGCGCCGACTTCGCCAATCCGCACCGCCTGCATACCGAATTGCCGCTGCTCAACTACGATGAGGGACGGCTGCTCAACGCCCAGGTGGTGGACTTCGACACGGTCCAGCTGGAGCATAGTCGCGGCATCCGCTTCACCAATACCCGGCACGACGACCTCACGGTCGAAATGCGCGCCTACGCCGTGAAGGGCTACCCGGAACGCTTCAGCCTGGCCCGCATGGGCGCCTTGATCGGCGATCTGACCCAGTCCTCGCTGCAATATCCCTGTCCGTTCCTGCTGACCATGGGCGTGTATTTCCCGGATCCGTCCGGCACCAAGGCCATGGTGATGATGAATCAGGCGCGGGCGACCCAGAACGCCGTCTCGAAGATGGCGCCGCTGATGCCCGATTCCCAGGACAAGAAGGCGGACTGGGATGAAGCCCTGCGTGTCGTCGACGGTGGTGGCGGTCTGGTGAAGGCCTATCACACGCTGCTGCTGTTTCCCGAGGAGGAGTACGCCTCGACGGCCGAGAAGGCCGCCGAATCGATCTGGCGCGACCAGGGCTTCCAACTCTGCCACATGACCCACATCCATCGGACCATCCTGCTGGCCTCGCTGCCGATGACGCTGCACGGGGACATGCAGAAGCTGCTGACCCGGTTCAAGCTGCCCTCGACCAAGAGCTACGAGAACGTGGTTTCCCTGGCGCCAATGATCGGGGAGTGGCGCGGTACGCCCACGCCCATGCTGATCATGGGCGGCCGACGTGGCCAGCTGACCGCCCTGGATTTCTACGACAACCCCGAGGGCAACTATTCCGTCGCCATCATCGGCACGCCGGGCTCGGGCAAGTCGGTGCTCTTGAACGAGATCGCCTGGTCTTACCTGGGCGCCGGGGCGAAGGTCTGGCAACTCGATCTGGGCAAATCCTTCCAGAAGCTCGCAGAGAAGACCGGCGGTCACTTCGTCGACATTCACGCCGGCTCCGGGCATTGCGTCAACCCGTTCACCCACGTGGTCGATTTCTCCGACGACTTCGCCATGCTGCAAGCAGTGGTTGCCAAGATGGCCTCGCCGTTCACCGACCTGGAGGCCTTCCAGTACCAGGCCATCGGTACGGTCATCACCCGGATCTGGAACGAGAAGGGCCGGGATACCACCATCACCGACATCCGCGACGTCTTCGCCAAGGGCTGTCTCAACGAGGGCGAACCCGAGGACGCCCGCATCCGCGACCTATCCGTGATGCTCTCGCCGTATTCCGCCGGTGGCGCCTACGGCGAGTTCTTCGACGGGCCGGCCAACGTCCAGTTCGACAACGACCATTTGGTCATCGAACTGGAATCGCTCAAGCGCTCGCCGGCCCTGCACCGGGTCATCATGATGGTGCTGCTGTTCCGCATCACCTCGGAGATGTACTTCAACCGCAACCGGAAGAAGCTCCTGATGATCGACGAGCTGAAGCAGCAACTGGGCAACGCCGGCGATTCCACCCTGGTGCTAATCATCGAGGAGGCGGCGCGGCGAGCCCGGAAATACGGCGGCTCCCTCATCACCGCCACCCACATGGTGGAGGACTACCACGCCAGCGAGGCCCTGCACACGGCCTTCGCCCTGTCCGACTACATCATCGTCCTGCGGCAACGCCGGGAATCCATCGAGAAGCTGGCCCAGGAAGGCAAGCTGCACATGGACGAAGGCCGCAAGCGCCTGCTGTCGTCGCTGCGCATGGAAAAGGGCGCCTACGCCGAGGCCTACCTTTACAGCACCATGGGCGAGGGCATCGTGCGCCTCATCATCGATCCGTTCAGCCTGCTGATGTTCTCCAACCGGCATGAGGACAACGCGCCGATCGACGAGCTGCGCGCCCAGGGCCATTCCCTCGACGAAGCCATCGAGATCCTCCTGGAGCGTCGCGGCGGGAGGGCGGCATGACCCTGCGCGACTGGCTGCTGGTCCTGCTGGCCAACTCGACCCTGGTGCTGGGCGGCATCGTGCTCTACGACACCTTGCGTGACGCCGGCAGGCCTGTGTTCGGCGTGGTCGATCTGGCAAGCGTCTATCGCGAGAAGGAAGAGACCTTCGCCAAAATCATCGGCAACGACAAGACGACCGAGGAAGAGCGCAACAAGGCGGTGGCGGCGGCGCAGTCCTTCGCCAAGGCGCTGCCAGCCGTGCTGGCGAGCCTGTCGCAAGAGTGTGGCTGCGTCGTCCTGATGGGCAACGCGGTAGTCTCGAAGACAACGCAGGTACACGACCTGACGCCCCTTCTACGCGCCCGGCTCGGGATGTGACGCGGGGCCTTGATGACGGCTTCTCCACACCCTCAGTCAGTTCCGGCGCCACGCGGGCGCCTCGCTAATTGGCGGTTCCGAGTCGGCGGCGAGCTGATGGAACTGCTGCGTCTACCGCTGCGTTACTGGAAGGCCACGCTTCTGTTCCTTCCAGTGGCCGTCTGGCTGGCCATGCATTACCGGGTGAACCTGAGCCCCTCGATGCCCTGGACACTGGCCAGGGTGGAGTACGGTCGGCTGCCGCACCTGGGTGAGCTCATGCTCTATGAGTATCGGGGCACCATGCGGGATCTGCCATCCCACACCTTCTTCAAGGAAGTGGCCGGTATTCCCGGTGACGTCATCAGTCTGGAAGGGCGGGCCGTCTGGATCGGGGCCTGTTACATGGGCCTGGCCATGCCGGCCACGCGCGATGGCAAGCGCCTGACGCCGATTGCACCGGGCGTGATCCCGCCGGGATATTTCTACGCCAAGGGCGAACATCCGTCGTCGTTCGATTCCCGCTACCGGGAAAGCGGCCTGGTGCCGTTCGATGCCGTGATCGGCGTCGCGCATCCGGTGTTCTGACAATGCGCGGCCTGTTCGTTCTCCTCCTGGTACTGCCCGGCTGGTCCCCGGCACACGATCTGGGTGCCTTCGGCAAGACCTATCCCATCACCGAGCCCGATTTCCTGGCCGAGATCCAGGACATCGCCAAGCAGAAGATGGCAAACGGCGAATGGAAACGCCTGGAGGTCGATGCGCGGGAACGCGGCAAGCGCTACTTCGAGCGCCCGCCGGCCGTCACGGGCCTGCGCACGGCGACGAAGGGCAGGGTACGGCGGTTCGACCCCAGCATCACCCTCTCCGAGAATATCCGCGATGCCGACGGCCGTCTGCTCTTCGCGGCCGGCACCACCGTGAACCCGGCCGACATCGCGCCGGTCCCCGGCGCGCTGCTCTATCTGAACGGCGACGACAAGCGCCAGGTTGCCCTGGCTGAGAAGCTCGTCAAACAGAAGGGCGATGCCCTGAGGGTGATCCTGGTCGACGGCTCGCCGGCCGAGCTGATGCGCCAATGGGAACGGCCGGTCTACTTCGACCAAGCCGGCGCCGGGGTGCGCCGCTTCGGGCTCGACACCGTGCCGGTGCTCATCATTCAGAAGAACCCAACCGACCGCTTCCTGACCATCGAGGAGATCAAGCCATGATCCGGGCCACGCTCGCCTTGGTTGCCGGCTTGCTCATGTCGCCCAGCCCGCTCCTGGCGGGTTCCTGCGAAGGGGAGTTCCCCAACCCGGTCACCGACATCTGCTGGCGTTGCATCCTGCCCTTGTCGATCGGCAGCGCCCGCATCGCCAACATCGGCAACCAGACCGACATCGACAACCCGGGCAACCCGATCTGCACCTGTGGCAGTGCCCCGCCTCATATCGGCGTCACCCTGGGCTTCTGGGAGCCGGCCTTGCTGGCGGAGGTGCCGCGCCAGCCATACTGCTTCCCCATCCTGGGCGGCTTGCAGATGAACACCGGCGGCTACCAGCCGACCCAGCACGCCCGTTCGTCCCAGACGCCGGCCAAGCCGACTTCGACGGCGTTCTACCACGCCCACCACTACACCTTCCCGATCCTCTATGCCCTGGGCGTGCTCCAGGATCACCCCTGCCTGGTGCAGAACAGCATCGATATCGGCTTCATGACCGAGTTCGACCCGACCTGGAACGATCCGGCCCTGTCCAGTTGGGTCAATCCGGAGGCCTTCCTGTTCGCCAACCCGGCCGCCCTGGCGGCCTGCGCGGCCGATTGTGTCGCGGCCAGCGTCGACAAGCCGCTGGCTGCCACGCCTTGGTGCGCCGGTTGTCAGGGCAGCCTCCACCCCATGCAGGGCTTCGTTCCGCACCACACCGGCGGTGTCGCTACATCGCTGCTACTGACGCAGCGACTGGAAGCCAAGATGCACAAGTTCGGGGTGGCCTGGCGTTATCACGGATCGGACGCTCTGTGCGGGCCGTACCCCTCGCCGGTGATGGATCGCCAGGCCTACAAGACCCAGATGCTCTACCCGGTACCGAACACCCGGAAGATCAACGGCAAGTGCTGCCAGAACCTGGGCGAGTCCTCGATCCTATGGGGCTCGGCCAAGGAATTCCCCATCGCCGGCGAGGACTTCGCCTACCTCCTGTTCCGCAAGCGGAACTGCTGCATGATCTTGTTCTGAGGTGGCCATGAAGAACTTGACCAGCCTCACAATCACCGCTCTGGTAGCCACCGTCCTTGCCACCGCCGCCCGGGGCCAGGATCAGGTTGACTGGCAGTCCCGGATCGACGCGGCCGTTCGCGCCGCCGAGCAGGCCGACACGGCGGCGTGGCACCAGCGCGGCGAGAAGGCCATCCAGTCGGCCGAACAGGCGCCGGCACCGGGTATCGCCAACTGGGACAATCTGCCGACCTCAGCATCGCCCGCATCGGACGTCCTGCCGTTTGTCGAACTTTTCCAGGGTTACCTGAACCAGCAAGCCCAAGGGCAACCGGCGCCGGGTGGTCTGTCCGTCTTCGTTTCCCTGTCCATGCCGCGCGGCAGCCTGGAGTTGCTGGTCGCCGAGGCGGAGCGAACCGGCGCGACCCTGGTCCTGCGCGGCATGGTTGACCGCTCGATCTCCAAGACGATGCTCGCAGTCCAGAAACTGATAGGTCCGCGGCAGGTCGCCTGGGCCATCGATCCGGATGCCTTCGCGCGCTTCCGGGTGGAGAGCGTCCCGGTCTTCGTCATGACCCGTCAGGGCGCCCGTATCGAAGGTTGCGGCGACGAGGCCTGTTTTACCCAGGACGACTACGTGCGCCTGGCCGGCGATGTGAGCATCCCCTATGCCCTCGACGCCATCGAGCGATTGGCGCCTCTGTTCCGTGATGACGTGGCGAAGGCGAGGGCAGGGCGATGAGGAAACGATTGGCGCCGATGGCGCTGCTGGTCTGCGCGGGTCTTGCCCACGGTGATCCGATGAGCGAGGCCCGCGCCGTCGGCCAGGGATCGGTCGATACGATTTACGGCGGGATCAACTACTCCGGGTCGGCCTGGACGCAGGACGCGGCACAGGCCTCGACCGGCGGCAATGCACCCTATGGGGTTGATCCGAGCACCGCCAGCACGCAAGGCGCGGCCCTGCAAGCGGCATGCGCCTCGAACCCGGCCTCACGGGCCGAATGTGAGGGCTTGAACGCCAGCGCCGACACCGCGAATTCAGGCGTCTACCAGAATGCCGGCCAGATCGTGCCGCAGGACGTGTACAAGTTGAGAGAGGGTCAACTGCCCATCGATTCAGCGCTGGCCGATACGGGGATCGCTGGTGCGTACTCCGCTTGCACTACCCAGACCGTCACCCAGGGCCAGCAGTATTTCGACGAGCAGTATTGCCACGACTATTACCTGCGGGTACTCGACCAGCCTTGCACCAAGACCCTGGACGTGGAGCTTGTCTGCGAGTCGAGGGTGGTGCCGCGGGTGAATACCGCCACGGGGTGGTACTGGTGCGGGGGCTGCGCCTACAACCGGGATGGGCAGTGGAGCACCTACAAGGACCAGGTCACGAACCTGTTGCAGGCGCTCGGCAATCAAACCCAGTTCGCCGGCTCGTTGACCGCCGGGGACTATTGGGGCGTGGTCGGCACGGGCGGCGCGGCGATGACGTTCAAGGTGAACGGGCATGCCTACGGCACCGGAACCAGCTTCTGGTATTACCACATCCATATCGGACGGGGGATTTCGTACGGAATCTGCGTCAACAATAGCCCGACCTTCCAGCAATCGGGCTGCACCGGCGCCATCAACGATTCGATGGTCGATCTGTCCGGGCAAGCGGACTGCCCCAATCCGACCTGGCGTCCGCCGACGGAGGATTATCCCGGCCACTACTATTGCCCAGGGGCGACGACGATCTCCTGCCCAGCCGGTTCGGAGGCGCAGGTCATCGACGGAAACAGCACCTGCATCGGCGATCTCCAGTGTAGCGAGCGTGATGACTGGCAGGATTCCTGTGCCGGTTATGCGTCTCGCGTCCCCCCGGGTTTGCTGCCTCCGGATGGGGTCAATCCGGACGGCGGGCTGGTGCCGTTCCCGGTCGCCACCGGCCCGGGCCCCAAGGACAAGTGCGAGCGCACCACCTCGGTCTGCACCCAGCCAGGGGAGACACGGGACATCGATGACCATCCGGTCACCCGCGACTGCTGGCAATACACGAACACGTTCACCTGCCTGGACCTCGATCCGAAGTCCGATTGCGACCAGCCCCGCTGGGGCAGTTGCACCACCCTCGGCACCAGCTGCATCGACAGGGACGAACTGATCCCGGACTTCTGCACGGCCGAGCAGACCCGGTTCTCCTGCATGGTGGCGGACACCACCCGCGAGGAAACCGTCACCGATTGCGGCACACAGGTCTATCAGGACTCCAGCGGCGCGGTCTGGGACACCGGCCACGAGCCCGATAACGACCTGGCCTCGGTCGTGGCATTCATGGAGGCCGGCCGGGAGGCGGGCGGCTACATCGACCCGGATTCATTGGAGTTGTTCAAGGGCTTCGACAGCCGCTGCAAGAAGAAGCTTTTCGGCCTGGTTAACTGCTGCAACAAGGGCGGCACCAGCTCCGGGAGCATGTTCTCCAATTCCGCCATCGCGGCGGTCTCGGCCGGCGGCCAGGCAGCCGCCTCTACCTACACCTTCGATGCCCTGTTCGTGTCGGACGCGCCGAACTGGGTCATCAACGGCTTTTCGTCGGTGTTCGGCTCCGGCACCAGTTCGGCGCTCGCGGGCCTGCTGGCCGGCCAGGTCTCGGTGGAGAGTTTCCTGACCTCCCTGATACCCGGCCCCTGGAGCATCGCCATGCTGGCCCTCCAGTTCTCGGGGTTGCTGAGTTGCGAGGACCGCGACATCGAAACGGCGCTCAAGCGCGATGCCCGCTTGTGCGTCGATCTGGGCGGCTACTGCTCCAAGAAGGTGCCCATCATCGGCACTTGCCTGGAACGGACCTACAGCCATTGCTGTTTCAACTCGCTGCTCGCCAAGGCCATCAATACCCAGGGCAAGGCCCAACTCGGGATGGGGATGGGCAGCGCGAAGCAACCGAACTGCGGCGGCTTCACCGCGGCGCAGTTGCAACAGCTCGATCTGGCCGCCATGGACCTGTCCGAGTTCATGGATCAGGTCAGGCCGCAGGGGGTGTCGCCGACAGCCACATCCTGCTACTTCCAGGGAGAAACCTCATGTCCAGCCGTGCATTGATCGTGATCCTGGCTTTGCTCGCCCAAGACGCCATGGCCCGTCAAACCGTGTCCAGCCTCAAGCCGCTGCTTGTCGAGGCGCTCAGGAAGGGAAGCGCCGAGGGCTTGCTCGCAAATCCTGATGCCAAGGCCTTCAGCCAGACCTTCGGAAGTACCGCGCCCATCCTGATCGACGTCGTCCGCATCGGCTCGCACCAGGAGGCGGGCTGTGGCCGCCTGCGCGTGACGACGAGCCAGGCCGGTGTCGTGGAGCGTGATCAGAAGGGCCATGCGCTGCCCGCCAAGGACCAGCGCATGGTGTACCAGGTCAATTTCTGTGGGAGCGGCCGTTTTCCAATTGGGGAGGAGGGCAGGTGACGCGCGCACGTCTGGGTGTGCTGGGCGCGCTTCTCTGTAGCGCCTTCGCCTCGGCACAGCCGCTGGAGGCCAAGTCGTTTCTGCTGGACAAGGAACGGGGCTGGTTCTGGTACGAGCAGGCGCCGGCACCCGTCGAGACCGCGCCGAAACCGAAGGGCGAAGCGGGGCAGGCCACCGGCAAACCGGTCGAGGTTCGGATGTATGAGCAGTTCAAGGCCGGCATGGAAGAGGCTCGGATCGTCGCCATGTTCAATCCTACCCAGGCGAACGTGGAGCGCTACGTCCAGTACCGCACCGCCCTGGTGAAGCTGGCCGATCAACTGGCCGAGGCGGGCCAGCGGGTGGTCTGGGCGAACCCCGAATACGATTTCACCCAGGCGCGGCCGGTGTCGGCCGTCGGCCTACAGGTGCATGACGCGGAGAAATCGGAACAGCACCGGCGGACCTTCGACCGCCTGGCCAAGACCCACGTGTTGTACTTCTTCTTCAAGTCGGACTGCCCCTACTGCCACGCCTTTGCACCGGTCCTGCTGGGTTTCTCGCAGGCCACCGGGATCAAGATATTTCCGGTGTCGCTCGATGGCGGTGGTTTGCCGGAGTTTCCCCAACCGCATAAGGACCATGGCCAAGCGGCGGCGCTGGGCGCCACGACCGTGCCGGCCGTCTACCTGGCCAATCCATTGACCCACGAAATCACGCCGGTCGCCTTCGGCATCCAGTCCGAAACGGAACTGGTCGACCGCGTCATGGCCATCGCCAATCCGGGTATGAGCGGCTTTGTCGATGCCTTGACGCCCATTCGTTCCCTGGAGGGATTAGCACCTTGAAAAAGACTAAGGAAGCACGTGAAACCGGTTTTGGAAATCGACCGTTGCTCCCTCACCCCTACCCCCCACCCCCAGGGGGAGGGGGACAGCTCCCATCACCCCCCCGGGGCCGGGCTGGGGGTGGGGGGGCAACCGCTATATAACTTATCCGCATCCTCGTCGTCGCCCTGGTCATGGCCTCATGTCCGCCGGCCTACGCCGAGTCGCTGCAATCCCAGGCCGAATCCATGTTCACCGGCATGGCCAATGTCACGGCGCCCCAAGCCTTCAAGGGCCAGACCATGAACACCTACACGGCTGGCTCCATGTTCGTCCGGGTGCCCAACAAGACCTACCAGTTGCTCGCAGCGCAAGCGCCTTACCTGCGCGCGGGCAACGGCTGCTCCGGCATCGACGCCTTCGCGGGCTCGTTCAGCCACATCTCGGCCGAAGGGTTCAAGGACATGCTCAAGGGCATCACCTCGGCCCTGCCGGGCGTCCTGTTCCAGTTGGCCATCAAGTCGGTGGAGCCGCTCCTGGGCGACACCATGGAATGGTTCAATTCCATCGCCACCATGGTCAACCGGGCCAACATCTCCAGTTGCGAGGCGGCGAAGATGGCGGTGTACGAGGGCTATCAGATGCTGGGCATGGCCACCGCCAAGAACTGCGAGCAGATCGCCTGGCTGACCGGGAAGGCCAGCGACGGCGCGGCTGCGCGGGAGTATTGCAAGAACACCGGCAACGTCGACACGGTCATGGCGTCCGCCAACGCCTCCGCCGACCCCAACATCAAGGAACTGCCGCCCTTCCGGGGCAATCTGGTCTGGCAGTCCCTCAAAAAAATGCCCCATCTGGACGACTCCGACCGCGAAGTCATCATGTCCGTGACCGGGACGACGATCTACCCCCAGACATACACCGACGGCTCCAACCATCCCGGCTCGCTGGGCCCGGCCGACCTGAAGACCTCCACCTTGCTCTACGCCGACGGCGGGCCGTGCGGGGCCAACAAGATCCAGCTGCTGAGCTGCGGCGGCGACACGACGGATTGCCTGAACCCAACCTATTCCTGCCGAGACTTCACCTCCATGAGTCAGCGGGTGGCGGACATCATGGCCTCCCTGGCGGGCAAGATCAGCGCTGGCAACCAGTCGCCCACGGTGACCGAGATCAACTTCGTCAACAACGTGCCGGTGCCGGTTTACCGCATCCTGGCGGTCGGCGGCACGGTCAACAACAGCGCCATCTCGGAATCGTTGCGCGCCCAGTTCAACGACTACGTGGCCGTCGAGTTCGTCCACGCCATGATGTCGCGCATGGTCAACGAGGCGATGAACGCGGGCTTGCAGAATGCCAAATTGCTGCCGCCACAGACCGAGCAGTTGAGAAACCACATCGACCTGGCCCGCCTGTTCATCCAGCAACTCAATGCCGACCGCCAGGTGGCGGCGCAGAAGGCCCAGGTGGCCACCACCATCATCCAGCAAGTCGCCCAACTGGAACGCGACCTGCGCGCTGCCATGCCGCAGCAGGTCCGTGACCTGTTGGCCTATTCGGCCCTGCGCTGACCGGGGAGCAACGTGGCCGGGTACACCCTGTTCAGCTATGGCGACGTCGACACGCTGGCGTTGATCTTCAATGCCCTCGCCGCCATGACCGGCGGTTCGAGTATGGCCGGCGCCAT
>CAZVNY010000025.1:0-12739 GCA_964628785.1 uncultured Thiobacillus sp. | reverse complement strand
GCCGCTGCCCACCGCCCGTACCTCCTGCCCCTGCCGGGCGCGAATGAACAGCCCCTTCCAGACCGGCCCCCCTCCGGGGCGCTCCTGACCGAAGCGGTGCAGAAGCTCGCCCGCCACCGGCAGGGCCAGCTTGCCCTTGAGGCGGGCGAAATCCAGACCCGCCAGGCTGGCGTCCGCCACCCGCTCCACCTTCTCGCCAGGCTTGGCTGGCGGCGGTTTGACGGCCTTGCGCGCGGCGGCCAGTCGGGCCAGACGCTCGATGAGCTGACTCAAGCGTTTCTCGTCCCGTTCCAGGGTGCGTATCTCATTGCGCTGCTGGCGAATCTGGCTGGACAGCTTGTAGAGCACCTGCTGGCGCACGTTCTTTTCCTGTTCCAGGGTCTTTTTCTGGGTCACCCTGTCCTGTTTGACCTGTTCCAGACTGGCCTGCTTCTCCCGGGTTCTGGCTTCCAGATCCTGCAAGCGCGCCAGGGAGGCCTGATATGCATGGATGAGCTGGTTGCGAGTCCGCCCGATATAACCGTAGTACTCCAGATTGCGGGCGGCTTCCCCCGGATTCTCGCCATTCAGCATGAGCTTCACCGCATCGGTGTCGCCATGGATGTAGCGCTGACGCAGGAGCTCCGCGAGACGTTTTTGCTGCTCGGCGATGTCGCTGCGGGTGGCCCGGGTGTCCTGACGCAATTGCTGCAGGCGGTTGGTGAGTTCCCCCTGTTGTTGTGCCAGCTGGCGCAGACCCCGATTCATGTCTGAGATGCCGCGTTCCGATTTTTTCAGGGCATCGGCGGCCTCACTGCGGTCTTCTGTGGCCTGCTCCACCTCTTTTTGCAGACTCTGGATACGTGCCCGCAGATCCGCCAGTTCCCCTTTGTGACCCTCCGGTGCAGCCTGGGCGGTACCCAGGATGAGGCTGCAAACCAGGCAGAGGCCAGAGCGTACCGATCCAGGGATCACGGGTTAACTGGAAACTCGCGCGTAGCGAGACTTCGCCCCCCCTCTTCCGCTAGCGGGAGGGGGGAAAGGGAAACGTGCAAGGCGATTCGCCGTTTCATGTTCCGGGGTGATGAACCGCCTTGAACGTTAGTCGAACTCGATGAGGGCATGCCCCGTCATCTCCATGGGTTGGGGCAGACCCATCATGCGCAGCAGAGTAGGGGCCACATCTTCCAGGGCGCCCTTCTCGGCGATGTGGGCCGGGCGGCCGATGTAGAGGAAGGGCACCAGGTTCAGGGTGTGTGCGGTATGGGGTTGGTCCTTGTCCAGATCCATCATGCTCTCGGCGTTGCCATGATCGGCGGTGATCAGGACCTCGCCCCCCTGAGCCAGCATGGCCTCCACCACCCGCCCGATGCACTCGTCCACCACTTCCACCGCCTTCCTGGCGGCATCGAACACGCCGGTGTGGCCCACCATGTCGGCGTTGGCGTAATTGCATATGATGACGTCGTATTTGCCACTGTGGATGGCCTCCACCAGCTTGTCCGTGACCTCGAAGGCGCTCATCTCCGGTTTCAGGTCGTAGGTGGCCACATCGGGTGAATTCACCAGGATCCGGTCCTCGCCCGGGTACACCGTTTCCTCACCGCCGTTGAAGAAATAGGTGACGTGGGGATATTTCTCCGTCTCGGCGATGCGCAGCTGGCGCAACCCCTGATTGGCGATGTATTCGCCCAAGCCGTTGCGGATGCGCTCCGGCGGGAAGGCCACTTCCACGTCGAAGTCGTTGCTGTAGCTGGTGAGCGTACAGTAACGGGACAGCTTCGGCGTCGTCTCGCGCTCGAATTCGGCGAAATCCGGCTCGATGAAGGTGCGCGTGAGCTGGCGTGCCCGATCGGAACGGAAGTTCATGAAGACGATGGCATCCCCATCCTGCATGCGCACCGGTGCCTGGCCCGGTGGCACGATGGCGGTGGCCTTTACGAACTCGTCGGTCTCGCCCCGGGAATAGGCCATGGACAGCGCTTCCAGGGCATCCTGAGCAACGAACTCGCTTCGCCCCTGGGTGAGCAAATCATAGGCCACCTTCACGCGTTGCCAGCGCCGATCCCGGTCCATGGCGTAATAGCGGCCGATGAGAGTGGCAATGCGACCACCCCCCAGCCGGTCGATCCTGTCCTGCAGACGACGCAGGCTCTGGTCCGCGCTCTTGGGCGCCGTGTCCCGGCCATCCAGAAAGGCATGTATATAGACCTTGTCCAGCCCTTGTCGCAGGGCCAGTTCCAGCATGGCGTGGATGTGACTCTCGTGACTGTGTACGCCGCCATCGGAGAGCAGGCCCAGGATGTGCAGGGCGGTACCCTGGCTCTTGACCTGGGTAACCGTTTCCAGCAGGGCCGGGTTGAGGAAGAAATTGCCGTTGTTGATGGCCCGGTCGATGCGGGTGAACTCCTGGTACACCACCCGGCCGGCGCCGATGTTCAGATGCCCCACTTCGGAATTGCCCATCTGTCCCGCCGGCAGCCCCACGGCGGCCTCGGAGGCCTGGATCAGGGTGTGGGGATAGGCCTGCCAAAGGCGTCCCCAGTGGGGTTTGTGGGCACAGGCAATGGCGTTGAAGTTGTCGGCATGACGACATCCGAAGCCATCCAGGATGATGAGCAGGACAGGTTTGATGACAGAAGGCGGCATCAGAAGATTTTATCTGTTTTTTCAGTACATTTTGTGTGGGTATTTTAGTATATTTGAATAACGCGATGCCTTTGTGAGGGTAGCGTGCCTGGCTGCAGCCAGGTCCCCGGTGAAAATGACGGAGACGAAATGATTGACGAGCCCCTGGAGCTCATCGACAAAGACGAGCACATCGAGCAGGCCTCCCGCGCCCTCAAGGCCATGTCCCACCCCCTGCGCCTGAAGATCCTCTGTGTCCTGGGTGACAAGGAGGTGAGCGTGCAGGATATCGTCGAGAACGTGGGCACCTCCCAGAGCAACATCTCCCAGCATCTGGCCATCCTGCGGGACAAGGGCGTACTGCGCACCCGCAAGGACGCCAACCGGGTCTACTACCGGGTGGGCGATACCCGCACCCTGCAGCTCATCGGCATGATGCGGGACGTGTTCTGCGGATTTGCAAAATAACGACAGTCTGGCCATCATTCAGCATTACTTATCTGGACATAAAAATATCTGATAGGTATATTAGCATCCACTGATAGTGCCGCCCCCGGGCGGTAATCATGTCTCAGCCAGGAGTGTTGATATGCGCACTGCCAGATTGGGCACCCGACCGGGTGCCTTGTTTTTGTCCCTGGGCCTTGCCCTGGCCGCAGCCGCGGCCCAGGCAGAGACCCTGAGCTTCCCCCAGGCCGTGGAACTGGCCCTGAGCCAGAACCCGGACCTGGCCATCAGCGGCGCCCAGATGCAGCAGGCCGAGGCCGCGGTGCGCCAGGCCCAGGGCAATCACATGCCCCGGGTGAACCTGTCGCTGACGGCCACGCGCAGCAATGATGCCCTCAACGCCTTTGGCATGAAGCTGTCCCAACGCAGTGCCAGCTTCGGCGACTTCGGTGCCGGGGAGTATATAGGCCCAGGTTCACTCGGTATTGCCCCCCGGGACCTGAACCACCCCAAGGCAGTCAACAACATCAACCCCCGGGTGGAATTGCTCGTGCCGGTCTACAACGGTGGCATGGTGAAAAGCTATGTGGACCAGGCCCAGGCCTATGTGCGTGCCGCCCAGTCCGGGGACCGGCTGGCCCGCCAGGAGGTCATCAAGCACGTGCTCATGGCCTACCAGGGGGTGCACACCGCCCGGGCCTATGTCCAGGTGGCGGAGCAGGGCATTGCCGCCGCACAGGAATACGTGCGCATCACCGACAAGCTGCACAAGCAGGGTATGGCGGTGAAGAGCGATCTCCTTTCCGCCCAGGTGAATCTGGAAGACGTGAAACTGAAGCGTCTGGAGGCCAGGAATGCCGAGGCCGCCGCCCTGGACCAGCTGCACCTGCTGCTGGGCAAGCCTTTGGACGAACCCCTGGACGTGGGTGATCCCGTGACGCCGGACATGCTGGCCGGCAGCGATGCGGAATTGCGCCAACAGGCCCTGGACAGCCATGCGGGTCTGATTGCCTTGCGCAACCAGATGCAGGGGGCCGGTGCCGCCGTGGCTGCTGCCCGGGCCGGGCACAAGCCCCAGTTCAACGTCATGCTGCGCGGCGATGCCAATGACCGCAACCTGGGCTTCGACGCCACTTCCTACACCGTGGCCGGGGTGCTGTCCTGGACCGCCTTCGACGGTGGCGTCACCAAGGCCGGTGTGGATCGGGCCGAGGCCCAGCGCACGGAACTGGCTGCCAAGTTGCGCCAGGCCGAGGATGGCGTGCGTTATCAGGTGGGCGAGGCCCGGCGCAAGGCCCTGGAGGCGGAAGAAAAGATCGCTGCCCGCCAGCTGACAGTGGCGCAGGCCGGCGAGGCCCAGCGCCTGGTGCAGCGCCGCTACGAAAACGGCCTGGGCACCCTCATCGAGCTCTTTGCCGCCCAGGCCCAACTGGACAAGGCCCGGGCCGACCTGGTGGCGGCCCGCTATGACCAGGCCGTCAGTCGTGCCGAACTGAAGCGTGCCGTGGGCGTGCTGTCTGCTGAACAAATTTGAAATAGAAGGTGAGCACCATGCGACGCATGACTGTCAAAGTACACCCCTTGGCCGCGGTTCTGGCCCTGACATTCTCCCTGACCCTGGTGGGCTGCGGTGCCGGCGAGAAGTCGGCCAGTACCCAGGAAACCATTCAGACCGTCCAGGCCCAGACCACGCTGATCCAGCCCATGCAGGCCCCCAGCAGCAACATCACCCCCGGAACCGTGGTGGCCCAGGAATCGGTGAAGGTGGCCTCCCGCCTCATGGGTTACATCAAGGACATCGCCGTGGTGGAAGGCCAGCAGGTCAAGGTGGGCCAGCGTCTGTTCAGCATCGACCCTCTGGACATCGAAGGTGCGGTGTCCCAGGCACGCCTGGGTCTGCAGCAGGCCGAGGACGCCCTGCGGGATGCCAAGGCCGATTTCGAGCGCTTCCAGGCCCTGTACCAGGACGAGGTGGTGAGCCGGCAGCAGTTCGAGAAGATGCAGCTCAACTACGACTTGGCCGTGACCCGAGCCGCTCAGGCCAAGGCCGGCCTGAGCACCGCCCAGGGGCAGATGCGCTATGCCACGGTGAGCTCCCCCATCAACGGGGTGGTTATCCAGAAACTGGCCATGGAAGGCGATATCGCCGCCCCGGGGCATCCCGTGCTCATGGTGGAAAACCCCAACAAACTGCAGGTGCAGACCAGCGTGCCCGAGGCCCTGTTCAGGACCCTGAAGCTGGGCCAGGTGGTACAGGTGCAGGTGGACGGTCACTCCCAGGCCGTGGAGGCCAGGGTGGCCCGCCTGTCCCCGGCCGCCGACCCCATGAGCCACACCTACATGGTGAAGCTGGATGTGACGGCCCCAGGGTTGCAAAGCGGTGCCTTCGCCCGGGTGCTGTTTCCCGCCGGCACCCAACTCATGCTGGCCGTACCCAGGACCGCTCTGCTGGAGCGCGCCGGCATCACCGGCGTGTTCGTGGTGAATGCGGAAAACATCGCCCAATACCGCATGGTGCGTACCGGTGACGAGATCGACGGCCAGGTGGAGATCCTTTCGGGCCTGAACCCAGGGGAACGGGTGGTAACCGGCAATGCCAACGCCGTCAACAACGGCAACAAGGTACAGGGCTGAGCCATGCGTGACCATGCCCAGGACAGCCCCATGAACATGGCGGGCAAGCTGGCCCGCGCCTTCCTCACCTCCAAGCTCACGGCCCTGACCATCATCGGCCTGACCCTGGTGGGTCTGCTGGCCCTGGGCATCACCCCCCGGGAGTACAACCCGCAGATCGTGGTGCCGGCGGCCAACATCATCGTCGCCAAGCCCGGGGCCTCCGCCAGCGAGATCCAGAACCTGGTGGTACGCCCCCTGGAGGCCATCATGAACGCCCAGTCCGGGGTGGACCACACCTTCGGCTATGCCAGCAACGACTTCGGCCTGGTGACGGTGCAGTTCAAGGTGGGGGAGAACCAGGAAGAGTCCCTGGTGAAGATGTACAACCAGCTCATGCAGAACATGGACCGCATTCCTCCCGGTGCCATGGAACCCCTGGTGCGCCCCATCAACGTGGATGACGTACCCATCATGACCCTGACCCTGGCCTCTGCCAGTCTGGACGACTTCCAGCTGCGGGAGGTGGCCCAGCGCCTGTTGGAACAGGTGCGCAACGTGCCCGGGGTGTCCTTCACCCAGATCATCGGCGGGCGGGCCCGGGCGGTGAACGTGTGGCTGGACCCCCAGCGCCTGGAAGCCGCGGGCCTGTCCCTGAACCAGGTGGACCAGATGCTGCGCGGCAGCAACGTGTCCGCCCCCCTGGGGGATCTGGTGCGGGACAACCAGGCCACGCCCCTGCGCCTGTCCGGTTTCCTGGGTTCCGCCCGGGAGGTGGCCGACATCGTGGTGGGCCTGTCCCGCCAGGGTCGGCCCGTGTATCTGAAGGACATCGCCCGGGTGGAGGACGGTGCCGCCGAGATCGAGGAGGCCAGCCGCTTCGCCTACGGCCCCGCCGCCCAGGCCGGTCTCCGGGGCGAACACCCCGCCGTCACCCTGGCCATCGCCAAGAAGGCGGGTACCAACGCCGTGGTGGTGGCGGATGCGGTGCTGGCCAAGGTGGAAGAGCTGAAGCAGCAGGCCATCCCCGCCCAGGTGGAGGTGGCGGTGACCCGCAACGATGGCGAACGGGCCAACGCCGCGGTGAACGAACTGGTGTCCCATCTGGGCATCGCCATCGGCTCCGTGGTGCTCATCCTGGTGATCTTCCTGGGCTGGCGGGAGGCGGGCATCGTCACCCTCACCGTGCCCCTGATCCTCTTCGTGGTGCTGGCCGTGGGCCTGGCCTTCGGGCAGACCATCAACCGCATCACCCTGTTTGCCCTGATCCTGTCCCTGGGCCTGTTGGTGGACGCGGCCATCGTGGTCATCGAGAACATCCACCGCCACCTGCACCACGGCAGCAGCAGGCCCTTCGGCGAGACCCTGGTGCTGGCCACCAACGAGATCGGCAACCCCACCAACATCGCCACCATCGCGGTGATCCTGGCCTTCATTCCGATGGCCTTCGTCACCGGCATGATGGGCCCCTTCATGGCCCCCATCCCCTTCAACGTGCCGGTGGCCATGATCGCCTCCATCGTCATCGCCTACATGGTGGTGCCCTGGGCCGCCAACATCTGGCTGGCGAAGAAGGCGGCGCGGCAGATCCCCGCCAGCCAGGAGGCCCATGCGCCGGACCTGCTGCAGCGGGCCTATGTGGCGGTGATCACCCCCCTGATCAACTCCGCCAGCAAGCGCAACCTCACCTTCCTGGTGGTACTGGCTTTGCTGGGCGGCGCCATGCTCATGCCGGCCTGGCAGTTCATTCGCCCCGCCGGTCTGAACGGGCCCCTGTCGGCCCTGGGAGTGGAGTTGAAGATGTTGCCCAACGACAACACCAACACCATGCTGCTGCAGGTGGACATGCCCGCCGGCACCGCCCTGGCGGCCACGGACCAGGTGGCCCGGGCCGTGGGCGAGGTGGTGGGCAGGCATCCCCACGTGCGCGACTACCAGACCTTTCTGGGCATCACCGCCCCCATCGACTTCGCCGCCCTGGTGCGTGGCGACATGATCAAGAAGGGGCAGAACCTGGCCCAGATCCGGGTGAACCTGGTGGACAAGCACGCGCGCAGTGCCTCCTCCCACACCATCGCCGAAGAACTCGATGCAGCCCTGGCCCAGGTGCGTCTGGCCTTTCCCACGGCCAAGCTGAAGCTCTACGAGACCCCGCCGGGGCCGCCGGTACAGG
This sequence comes from uncultured Thiobacillus sp., assembly GCA_964628785.1. Lineage (GTDB taxonomy): Bacteria > Pseudomonadota > Gammaproteobacteria > Burkholderiales > Thiobacillaceae > PFJX01. Next base: position 4,899 of record CAZVNY010000025.1, on the reverse strand, counting down.
CCCAGATCCTGGCGGAACTCTATGGCCCGGACTATGACGCCCTGCGCAGTGCCGCCCCCTACGTGGATCAGGCCTTTGCCGACATCTACGGCATGATCAACGTGGACGATTCCGTGACCAGCAACCTGGACAGCTTCCACGTGCACGTGGATGCAGAAAAGGCCCTGCTCTCCGGCGTGGCCCCGGGCCAGGTGGCGCAACTGCTGCGCAGCTATGTGTCCGGCTTTGCCATGGGCACCCTGCACGCCCCGGGCGCCCGGGAGCCCATCGATATCCAGGTGCGCCTGCCCCGGGCCATGCGCGCCAGCCCCGACACCCTGCTGGCCCTGCGGGTGAGCAATCCCCAGGGCGTGCAGGTGCCCCTGTCCGCCATTGCCACGGTGGAACGGGTCACCGAGGCCAAGCCCATCTATGCCCGGGACCAGCACCCCATGGTGATGGTGGGGGGCGAGCTCTTGCAATCCAGCCCGGTATACGCCGTGCTGGCCCTGGACAAGGCCCTGGACGGCAAGCAGCTGCCCAATGGCGTCACCTTCAGCACGGGCAACCTGGGCTTCACCGAGGCCTCACCCAGGGACGTGGTGTACTACACCATGCTCTGGGGGGGCGAGATGCGCCTGACCCTGGACGTGTTCCGGGACCTGGGCTCCGCCTTCATCGTCGCCATCATCCTCATCTACCTGGTGCTGGTGGGCTACTACAAGTCCTTCCTGCTGCCCTTCATCGTCATGGGGGCCATCCCCCTGACCCTGGTGGGGGTGTTCCCGGGCCACTGGGCCACCAGCCAGGCCTTCACCGCCACCTCCATGATCGGCGTCATTGCCCTGGCCGGCATCGTGGTGCGCAACTCCCTGTTGCTCATCGACTTCATCCTGGATTACCGCAAGCAGGGCTACGCTCTGGAGCAGGCGGTGATCGAGGCCGGTGCGGTGCGCTTCCGCCCCATCCTGCTCACCGCCCTGGCCATCATCCTGGGCTCCGCCATCATGATCACAGACCCGGTGTTCGGCGGCCTGGCGGTATCCCTGATCTTCGGCACCTTCGCCTCCACGGCCCTGACCCTGGTGGTGATCCCCCTGCTGTACTTCCTCTGGCAGAGAAAGTCTGCCGGGGCCACGTGAGCAAAAATGGGGAGCGGGGTAATTCCCGCTCCCTGCGGCAAACCCCCGTTTCCCATTGATCCTGAAGGAGTATCCATGTCCATCGAACGCATCGTCCGCATCGTCGCCGGTTTCTTCATCCTGCTGTCCCTGGCCCTGGCCCACGTGGGCGGACAGGCGGATCTATCCAGCATGAGCTGGCTGTGGTTCACCGCCTTTGTGGGCCTGAACCTGTTCCAGTCCGGCTTCACCAACCTCTGCCCCCTGGTGGGCATACTCAAGAAGCTGGGCTTCAAGGAAGGTGGCGTCAGCTGCAACTGACGGTAAACTCTCCGGTTTCGCGCTCAGGCTTGGGGTTGCCCTGTGGAATTCGTCACGCAAAACATCTTGCTCATCCTCCTGGTGGTCGTATCCGGCTTCATGCTGTTCGGCGGCGGCATCTTCAGCCGCCTCTCCGGCATCCAGCAAATCGGCCCCCAGGAGGCGGTGCGCCTGTTCAATCAGGAAGACGCCCTGGTGCTGGATGTGCGCGAACAGTCGGAATGGGCCGACGGCCACATCGCCAAGGCCCGACACGTCCCTGTGGGTCAGCTAAAGAAGTATCTGAGCGAGCTGGAAAAGCACAAGGGCAAGCCAATCATCGCCGTGTGCCGCAGTGGCAACCGCTCCAACCACGCCTGCCGCACCCTGAAGAAGGCCGGTTTCGAGAAACTGTACAACCTGGCCGGCGGCATGCAGGCCTGGGAACAGGCCGGCCTGCCCCGGGACAAATGAAACAGCCCGGCGGTTTTCGTCACGGCGGCGGGACGCGGCACATGCCTGCCCAGCCGCCGGCAGGGGCCTGACCTCCGACACGCCATCCCCTCGCCCAATCAGTAAAGGAATTCCCATGCCTCCCATCAAGATGTATTGCACCGCCGTCTGCCCCTACTGCGTCATGGCGGAAAAGCTGCTCAACAAAAAGGGCGTCACCGAGATCGAAAAGATCCGCGTGGATCTGGACCCCGCCCAGCGCGAACACATGATGCAGATCACCGGCCGGCGCACCGTGCCTCAGATCTTCATCGGCGAGCGCCACGTGGGGGGCTTCGACGACATCTCCGCCCTGGATGCGGCGGGTGAGCTGGACCCCCTGCTGGCGGCTTGAAATCCCCGGCGGACGGCGCCATTTCCTGCTCAAGTTGCAGTCTTCAGGAGCGCTCCATGGAACTCGTCTGTCCCCATTGCGGTGCCGTAAACCGGGTACCGGCCGAACGTCTGGGGGAGGCCCCCAAATGCGGCAGGTGTGGCCATCCCGTGCTGGGCAGCCAGCCGGTGGAACTGGGTGCGGCCAACTTCGACCGCTTCATCAGCCGCAACGAGCTGCCGGTGCTGGTGGACTTCTGGGCCCCCTGGTGTGGTCCCTGCCAGCAGTTCGCCCCGGTCTTCAGCCGCCTGGCGGGAGCCTGGGCCACCCGGGTGCGCTTCGCCAAGGTCAACACGGAAGCGGAGCAGGCCTTGGCCGCCCGCTACGGCATCCGCAGCATCCCCACCCTGGCGGTGTTCAAGGGCGGGCGTGAGATCGACCGGGTCTCCGGCGCCTTGCCGGCACAACAGCTGGAAGACTGGCTGAGCCGGCTCTGAAAAAGCCCTGCAGCGCAGAAAACTCCCCTGATCCAGCGGCTATAATGGGCCGCTTTTCCTACTTTCCCTCCGGTACCCGCCATGACTGACCAGCAAGCCCAGCAGAATCCGCAAGAACAGGCCGCCATGCCCGTGTTCAACATCGAAAAGATCTACATCAAGGATCTTTCCGTGGAAGTACCCAACGCCCCCGGGATCTTTCTCGAGCGGGAGGCCCCCCAGATGGAGATGCAGCTCAACACCCAAAGTGCACCCATCCAGGAAGACATCTACGAGACCATCCTGTCCATCACCATCACCGCCAAGATCCAGGACAAGACCGCCTTCCTGGTGGAACTCAAGCAGGCCGGCATCTTCCGCATCCAGAACATCCCCCAGGAGGCCATGGAGCCGGCCCTGGGCGTGGGCTGTCCCAATATCCTCTTCCCCTATGCCCGGGAGGCGGTGTCCGATGCCGTGCTCAAGGCCGGCTTCCCACCCCTGATGCTGCAACCCGTGAACTTCGAGCTCATGTACATGCAGCAGCAGCAACAGCTCCAGGCTCAACAGCAACCCAGCTGACCACCCGCCACCCGTGCAGGCATGAAATTCGCGGTTCTGGGAGCGGGTGCCTGGGGCACGGGCCTGGCCATCCGCCTGGGCCAGTCTCATGCGGTCACGCTCTGGACCCGCTCCCCGGAGCATGCCCGGGCCCTGACCGCCCAGGGGGAAAACCAGCGCTACCTGCCGGGCCATCCCTTCCCCGCCAGGCTCCAGGCCAGCGCCGACCTGGATGCGACCGTCTCGGCCACAGACTGTCTGATCTGCGCCGTGCCCAGCAATGCCCTGCGCGAGCTGGCCGGCAGCCTACGCCAGCAGGCCCGCACCCACGCCCTGATCTGGCTGTGCAAGGGCTTCGAGAGCGGCAGCCGCAAGCTGCCCCACCAGGTGCTGGACGAAGCCTGGCCGGCCCACCCCGCCGCCGCCGTGCTCTCCGGTCCCAGCTTTGCCCAGGAAGTGGCCCGGGGCCTGCCCGCCGCCCTCACCGTGGCCAGTCCGGACCTGGAATTCGCACGCAGCATGGCCCGGGCCATGCATGACCCCATGTTCCGCCTGTATGCCTCCACCGATGTGGTGGGGGTGGAACTGGGTGGCGCCCTGAAGAACGTCATCGCCATTGCCGCCGGCATCTCCGACGGCCTGGGCTTCGGCCTCAACGCCCGGGCCGCCTTGGTCACCCGGGGCCTGGCTGAACTCAGCCGCCTGGGTCTGCGCCTGGGGGGACGGGCCGAAACCTTCATGGGCCTGTCCGGCATGGGGGATCTGATCCTCACCTGCACCGGTGACCTGTCCCGCAACCGCCAGCTGGGGCTGCGGCTGGCGGCCGGCGAGGGCCTGGAGGGCGCCCTCAAGGGCCTGGGCCATGTGGCGGAAGGGGCCACCACCGCCCTGGAGGCTGCCGGGCTGGCGGCCGCACTGGGGGTGGAAACCCCCATCACCCAGGCCGTGGCACAAATCCTGCGCCAGGAAATCCCCCCCCGGGAGGCGGTGAGCGGGCTGCTCTCGCGCAATCTGAAAGACGAAGGCCGGTAAGGTCCTGAACACCAACCTGGACCCGGATACGGAGGCCTTCCAGCAGCGCTATAGACAGTGGCAGGCGCTCCATGGGCAGCTGGGTGCCTCCCACTCCTATCCCCACGCCTGGCGCCTGCCGGAAATCGCCCGGCCCCTGGGCCGGTACTACCGGCTTCTGGCGGAGAACGCCCTGGCCACGGATCTCTACACCCTGGGGCGCTTCCGGGAAGCACGGGCCATCCTGTCCGCGGACAACACCAGTCCCGCCGCACAAAGGCTGCAGCAACGCATGGCGCTGCTGCTGCATGCTGCGCATGCCGAGGCAATGACGGAAAAACCCATCGAGCCCGCCTATCTGGCCTACCTCGCCGACGCGCCCCGACGCGTTAACGAGGCCGCGTCAGAGACTGCGGATGAGGTGCACGCGCCCGCCTGGCAGAAGGTACTGAGCACCTGGGCTCAGGTCCGGCAGGGCCGGACTGCCAGGCTGGCGGACAGCCACCTGGCCCTGGTCCGCCTGCGCCTGGGGGCACCGGCCCTGTGCGCCCAGGCCGAGGCCATCCATGCCGAGAGTGTCTTTCATCTGGGTGCCCGCTGGGCCGTGGTGTGGCTGGATCACGCC
>CAZVNY010000024.1:9901-12898 GCA_964628785.1 uncultured Thiobacillus sp. | reverse complement strand
GCTATGCCTCAGGCCGCTTCCAGCTCCAGGCGGAAGTGAAGCGGTTCCTCGCGTCTCACCCGGAGTATCCGCGCGACCGAAGCGGGGAAGTGCGCGCGCAGCGGGTCACCGATCTGCTCAAGCGCCCGGTCTATGCCGGCTACGTCGAAGGCCCGGATTGGGGCGTGACCCTGCGCAAGGGGCACCATGAGCCGCTCATCAGCTTTCAGACGTACAGAGCCATCCAGGAGCGCCTGCTCGGCAAAGCCAAGACACCGGCGCGTAAAAATCTGAGCGCGGATTTTCCGCTGCGGGGCGCCGTCATCTGCGGTCACTGCGGTACGCCGCTGACGGCATGCTGGACCACGGGCAAGTATTTACGCTATCCGTACTATCTCTGCCCCAAGCGAGGCTGCGAGAGTTACGGCAAGTCCATCCGCCGCGCGACCATCGAGGGCGAATTCGAGGCACTGCTCCATCAACTGCGACCGGCCCCGGCGCTGTTCCGCGCCGCACGGGCGATGTTCGAGAACCTCTGGAACCAACGCCTTGCGACCGTGAAAACTAACAGAAGCGGTCTGGAAACCGAGCTGGCGAAGATCGAGCGTGAGGTCGAACAGTTCCTCGATCGGATCGCGCAGGCGCAACTGCCGTCGGTCATCACGGCCTACGAGAACCGCATCCGGCGACTCGAAGAACGGAAGATCGAAATCGGCGAGAAAATCACCAACTGCGGCCGGCCGCTGCGCAGCTTCGACGAGACACTTAGAACTTCGCTCGATTTCCTGGCAAACCCCTGGAATCTCTGGGCATCGGAGCGTCTGGAGCACAAGAAAGCAGTGCTGAAACTCGCCTTCGCCGACCGGCTGGCCTACGTCCGGGACGAAGGATTTAGAACTCCCGATCTCGCCTTACCTTTCAAGATGTTGGCAGAGATCGGATGCCCCGGCAGCAAACTGGCGCCCACGGCAGGAATCGAACCTGCGACCCTCCCCTTAGGAGGGGGATGCTCTATCCACTGAGCTACGTAGGCGTAGGAGGGGCATTTTACTTGAAGCGCCGCCCCCGGGCGCCAGTCCTGGCGGAGACCAGTAAGGAGCAGGGGGATTTGCAGGAGGCGTTACCAGGAAGCGTTGCACGGCAAAACGCCCCGATCCCGCTGCCCTGTAAACTCCGTCTCACCCCCCTGACGGATGGCCCGGGCCATCCTTGTTGCGTATGCCTTACCTCACTCTGGACAAGCTTTCCCTGGCCTATGGCCACTGGCCCCTGCTGGACGAAGCCAGCCTCAGCATCGACAAGGGCGAGCGCATCGGCCTCATCGGCCGCAACGGCACGGGCAAATCCAGCCTGCTGAAGATCCTGGCGGGCCAGCTCCAGCCCGACGATGGCGTGCTGTGGCTGGAGCCGGGCCTGCGCCTGGCCTACGTGCCTCAGGAGCCCGAGTTCAGCCCGGGACATACGGTGTTCGCAGCCGTGGCTGCGGGGGCGGGTCCGGCCCAGGCCCTGCTCACCGCCTATCACGCCGCCACCCACAGCGGCGACATGGCGGAGATGGCGCGCCTGTCCCACGAACTGGAGGTGCACGATGCCTGGCGCCTGAACAGCCGGGTGGAAGAGACCCTGGCCCGCCTGGGCCTGGATGCCGAGGCCAGGGTGGACACCCTGTCCGGGGGTACGAAGAAACGCGTGGCCCTGGCCCGGGCCCTGGCCGTGGAGCCGGAACTCCTGCTACTGGACGAGCCCACCAACCACCTGGACTTCAGCGCCATCGAATGGCTGGAGGAACTGCTCGCGGAGTTCCCCGGCGCCCTCCTGTTCATCACCCACGACCGGGCCTTTCTGGACCGGGTGGCCAACCGCATCGTGGAACTGGATCGGGGCATCCTGCGCAGCTACCCGGGCAATTTTGCCGCCTACCAGGCCCGCAAAGCGGATGAACTGCTGGTGGAGACCCAGCAGAACCGGAGATTCGACAAGTTCTGGAAGCAGGAGGAGATCTGGATCCGCAAGGGCATCGAGGCCCGGCGTACCCGCAACGAGGGCCGGGTGCGACGTCTGGAACAGCTGCGCCGGGACCGGGCCGCCCGTCGGGAGCGTCTGGGTCAGGTGGGTTTCAGCCTGGATGCGGGTGAGCGCTCGGGCAAGCTCGTGGCCGAATTCGAGCATGTCAGCCACGGCTTTGCCGGCCGCAGCCTCATCCGAGATTTCTCCACCCGCATCCTGCGGGGGGACAAGCTGGGCCTCATCGGCCCCAACGGCTGCGGCAAAACCACCTTCATCAAGCTCATGCTGGGTCTGCTGGAACCGGACCAGGGTCGTATCCGCCGGGGCACCACCCAGGAAGTGGCCTATTTCGACCAGTTCCGCAGCCAGCTGGATGACGCAGCCAGCCTGGTGGACAGCATCTCCCCGGGCTCGGATCACGTCAGCATTGGCGGTCAGCGCAAACATGTCATCGGTTATCTGGAAGAGTTTCTCTTCCCCCCGGAACGGGCCCGGGCCAAGGTAGGTGCCCTCTCCGGCGGCGAACGCAACCGTCTGCTGCTGGCCCGCCTCTTCGCCCGCCCCGCCAACCTGCTGGTGCTGGACGAACCCACCAACGACCTGGACATCGATACCCTGGAACTCCTGGAACAACTCCTGCAGGACTACACCGGCACCGTGATCCTGGTCTCCCATGACCGGGCCTTCCTGGACAACGTGGTGACCCAGAGCATCGTCTTTACCGGCAATGGCCGGCTCCTGGAACTGCCCGGCGGTTACGCCGACTGGCTGGCCTATCGCACCCGCCTGCAGGCGGAAACCCCGGCAGCCGACAAGGCCACGGCCGCCAAACCCGCCACCCCCTCCGGGCCCAAGCCGAAAAAGCCCGGTCTCGGCTACAAGGAACAAAAGGAGCTGGAGGCCCTGCCCGGTCACATCGAGGCCCTGGAGGCGGAACAGGCCGCCCTGGCCATGCAGATGGCCGACCCCCAGGTCTATGCCGACCACGTCCAGTCTGCCGCCCTGCACACC
>CAZVNY010000024.1:5614-9891 GCA_964628785.1 uncultured Thiobacillus sp. | reverse complement strand
GGAACGCCTGCTGGAACTGCTTGGACGCTGGGAAGAGCTGGAAAACAAGGCAGCGGGGTAAACCCAAAAACCGCCGTTGATCGCGCAATTTCCTTACAGACATCGCATGCACGCTGAATTCTTTTGCTGCACTCGCCGCCACCTGTTGGGTGGGCCCGCTACGCACCCACTGGCACGCCTGCGGCCTTTAGGTTGAATGACCCTGCCCCTGGCATGACGCCAAATCCGTGCGCCCCACACCCCGGAAGCGGGGTCTGCTGAGCATGGGACAGAGAAATCGCCGTTTTCCACCCCTGCCCATCTGGCTTGCCCGGCCCAATCACTGGGATTTCGTCGCCATCGCCCTGGTTTTTGGCGACCTGGCCCTGATCATCCTGGTGGCCCGGGATATGGCAGTGCCCCTGGCGGTGCTGGATGCCACGCCCATCACCCTGGAGCCAGCCAATCTGCCGGCTTACGCGACACGCACGACGCTGCGCATGTTCGCGGCCCTGGCCCTGTCCCTGCTCTTCACTTTTGCCATCGCCACCCTGGCGGCCAAGAACCGGCGGGTGGAGAAGATCCTCATCCCGCTGCTGGACATCCTGCAGTCTGTACCGGTACTGGGCTATCTCTCCTTTACCGTCCTGCTCTTTCTCAGCCTTTTTCCCGGTTCGGTACTGGGTGCGGAGCTGGCTGCCATCTTTGCCATCTTCACCAGCCAGGTCTGGAACATGAGCTTCAGTCTCTATCAGTCCCTGCGCACCGTTCCCCGGGATCTGACAGAGGCGGCCCATTCCCTGCAACTCTCGGCCTGGCAACGCTACTGGCGACTCGAAGTACCCTTTGCAGTGCCCGGTCTGGTCTGGAACATGATGATGTCCATGTCTGGCGGCTGGTTTTTCGTGGTGGCCTCGGAGGCCATTGCCGTAGGCAGTCACGCCATCGATCTGCCCGGCATCGGCTCCTATGTGGCCCTGGCCATCGCGCAACGGGATCTGACTGCCGTGGCTGCAGCCCTGGTGACCATGCTGCTGGTCATCGCCCTGTACGACCAGTTGTTTTTCCGACCCCTGGTGGCCTGGTCAGACCGGTTTCGCATGGGCGAGACCGCCGCCGTGGAAACGCCGCGCAGCTGGCTGCTGACCCTGTTGCGGCGTACCGCCCTGGTACGCAATGCCCTGCTGCGTCTGAGCCGCCTCTTGGGAGACGTTGCCATGTGGCGCATGGAATTTCCCCGGCTCTCGCCGGCCCTTGCCCGGGCCTCACGCTCCCGACTCGCGGACTTGCTGTATTACGCTGCCCTGCTGCTCCTGGGCCTGGCGGGGGCGGGCGGGGTGCTGGGCCTCATGCTCGACGACATCCCGCCCAGCGAGTTCCTGCAGGTGTTCCTGCTGGGCTTTTATACCCTGTTGCGGGTCACAGCCCTCATGCTCGTCGCCCTGGCGCTGTGGCTGCCCATGGGTATTCTCATTGGTCTGCGCCCGCGGCTGGCCCAGCGCCTGCAACCCGTTGCCCAGTTCCTGGCGGCCTTCCCGGCCAATCTGTTGTTCCCCGTCGTGGTCGTGGCCATCGTGCATTGGGGACTCAATCCGGAGATCTGGCTCAGCCCCCTCATGCTGCTGGGGGCCCAGTGGTACATCCTGTTCAATGTCATCGCCGGTGCCAGCGCCGTGCCCCATGATCTGGTGCAAGCGGCACGCAGTCTGCAGGTGAAAGGCCTGCTCTGGTGGCGCAGGGTGATGCTGCCGGCGGTATTCCCCTATGCCATCACGGGGGCCCTGACCGCTTGGGGAGGAGCCTGGAACGCCAGCATCGTGGCGGAAGCCGTGCGCTGGGGTGACACCCACCTCGTTGCTCGGGGCCTGGGTGCCTACATCACTCTGCAAACCGAGGCCGGCGACCATGGCCGTATCGCCCTGGGGGTGATGGTCATGTGCCTGTACGTGGTTGTCTGCAATCGTCTCTTGTGGCGCCCTCTGTACGACACCGCCGCGCGACGCTTTCAGTTGCGCTAGGAGAAGACTGCCATGGCCGACATGCATGAAGCATTGCTGGAGCTGCGGGGGATACGCAAGGTCTTCCCCAAGGCCGCGGGCGAACTGGTGGTATTGGATGACATCGACCTCAGTGTGCAATCCGGGGAGATCGTGGGACTGCTGGGGCGCTCCGGTTCGGGCAAGTCCACCCTGCTGCGGGGCATAGCCGGGCTCATGCCCTTCACCGCGGGACACATCCTCTACCAAGGCAAACCGGTCACCGGGCCAACCCCGGGCATCGCCATGGTCTTCCAGAGTTTTGCCCTTTTTCCCTGGCTCACGGTGCTGGGCAATGTGGAACTGGGCCTGCAGGCCCTGGGCGTGCCTGCCCGGGAAGCCAGCCGGCGGGCCCTGGCCGCCATCGACCTCATTGGCCTGGACGGCTTCGAGACCGCCTATCCACGGGAACTCTCCGGCGGCATGCAACAGCGGGTGGGATTTGCCCGGGCCCTGGTGGTGGACCCCACCCTGTTGCTCATGGATGAGCCCTTCTCGGCCCTGGATGTGCTCACCGCAGAAACCCTGCGCAGCGATTTTCTCGCGCTCTGGCTGCAGGACCAAGTGCCCATACAGAGCGTGCTGATGGTGACCCACAATATCGAGGAAGCCGTTTTGATGTGCGACCGCATCATCGTGCTGCAGGCCAACCCCGGGCGTATCCAGGCCGAAATCCCCATCGCCCTGCCGCATCCCCGGGATCGTCTGTCCCCGGCTTTTCGCCAGATCGTGGAAGACATTTATGCCTTGCTCACGGCCCAGCCCCCTGCCGTTGCTCGTCCCCCGGAGTCACCCGTGGCCCGGCGTTTGCGCCATGTCTCCACCAACGTCCTGGCGGGGTTGCTGGAGACCCTGGCCGCCGCTCCCTTTGGCGGGCGTGGTGATCTGCCGGAGGTGGCCGAGGACGTGCAGCTGGAAGCCGATGCACTGCTGCCGGCCGCGGAAGCCCTGGAGATGCTGGGCTTCGCCGAACTCGCCACGGGGGATATCCTGCTCACCCCCGCTGGTCTTGCCTACGCCGAGGCCGATACCCAGGCCCGCAAACAGATCTTTTCCGAGCACCTGTTACGCTGTGTTCCCCTTGTTGCCCATATCCGTGACGTGCTCAGCCGGCGACCGCAACAGCTGGCGCCCCGCATCCGCTTCGAAGCGGAGCTGCAGGATCACCTCAGCGATGAATACGCCCATGAGACCCTGAATACGGCCATTGAATGGGGGCGTTATGCGGAACTGTTTGCCTACGACGATCACCGGGAGCGTTTCAGTCTGGAGGACGTGACCGCCTGAAACGTGCACCAGTCGCGTCAATGTGCCCCACCTGCAGGCGGGGCGCTGACCGGGGCGGCACGCACCGCCCCGATCCCATGCCGGCCTGTCAGCCGGCCAGGTTTGCCGCCACGAAGTCCCAGTTCAACAGCTTGTCCAGCACAGCATTGATGTAGTCCACACGGCGGTTCTGGTAATCCAGGTAATAGGCGTGCTCCCAGACATCGATGGTGAACAGCGGTTGCATGCCCTTGGTCAAGGGGTTGTCCGCATTGCCGGTCTTCACCACCTTGAGCTGGCCAGCATCTTCCACCAGCCAGGCCCAACCGCTGCCAAACTGGGTGGAGGCCGCCCCCACCAGCTCCTTGCGCATGGCGTCATAGCCGCCGAAATCCTTTTCGATGCGGGCCGCCAATTCGCTGCCGGGCCTGCCGCCACCGTTGGACTTCAAGCCGTTCCAGTAGAACGTGTGGTTCCACACCTGGGCGGCGTTGTTGAACACCGCCACCTTGTCTGCCGCGCCGGCACTGGCCTGGATCACTTGTTGCAGACTCATGTCCGCCATGGGGGTGCCGGCCACCAGCTTGTTCAGGTTGTCCAGGTAGGCCTTGTGATGCTTGCCGTAATGGAAACCGATGGTGTTTGCCGAGATCACCGGCGCCAGGGCATTGTCCGCATAGGGCAGGGCAGGCAGCACATGGGGAGCGGCCGCACGCGCCACAGCTGATCCGCCCAGCAAGGGGGACACCGCCAGGGCGGTACCCGCCACAAGAAAATCACGACGACTGAAGAAACGGGATTCCATGTTTATCTCCTGATGGGTTGTGCAAGAGAGTCACGACACTGCGTCAAACCGACGCAGTACCCAACATGCCATAAAAAGGCGGCATGAGGTGGGTATGCAGTGGAGATGACCCCCATGGCGAGGGGTTTGCCCGGAACCCGGGTGCTTCCCATGCGCGCGGGGATCACGAGGAGCCTTTTCATGGGGCCGCA
>CAZVNY010000024.1:0-5604 GCA_964628785.1 uncultured Thiobacillus sp. | reverse complement strand
TGCCCGGAACCCGGCCCACCTGTGGCGTCCTTGGGAAACGCTGAACAAATCCATTGCCATCATTGCGCGCCCAGCGCAGCAATACAGAATCAAAGCCAAATCAATGACTTCTGCATCGCCACGTCGCTTCGCTCCGCGCGCTGACGGATTTAATCCGCGTTTCCCTTGGGACAGGAGTCAGGGAGTAAGGAGCTCAGGCCCGCAACTCCGGCGTGACGTAGGGCTGCAAGGCCTGCAGCAATTGTACGAAGACCTTGGGGCTGCCGGCCACCACGTGGCCGGATTGCAGATAGTTCTCCTCGCCGGTGAAATCGCTCACCAGGCCCCCGGCCTCCAATATCAGCAGACAACCGGCGGCGATGTCCCAGGGACTGAGGCCGATCTCGAAAAAGCCGTCCATGCGCCCGGCGGCCACCCAGGCCAGATCCAGGGAAGCGGAACCCGGCCGGCGCAGACCGGCGGTCTTTTGCACCAGGTCCCGGAACATGCCCATGTAGGCATCCAGGTGGGTGAAGTCCCGGTAGGGAAAACCGGTACCGATGAGACTGCCCTGCAGCCGGTCGCGGCGGGAGACACGGATGCGGCGTTCGTTGAGGAAGGCACCCCGTCCCCGGCTGGCGGTATAGAGGTCGTTGCGCGCCGGATCGTAGACCACGGCCTGGGAGAGCTGGCCCCGATGCAGCAGGGCGATGGAGACGGCATACTGGGGCATGCCGTGCAGGAAGTTGGTGGTGCCGTCTAGGGGATCGATGATCCACTGGTACTCACTGTCAACCCCCGCAGCCGAGCTCGCACCCGACTCCTCCGCCAGGATGGCGTGCCGGGGATAGGCCTCCAGCAGGGTCTGGATGATGGCCTGTTCCGCCATGTGATCCACTTCGCTGACGAAGTCGTTCTCGCGTTTGCTGCGCACATTGAGGCGGTCGATATCCAGACTGCCACGGTTGATGATGGCGCCAGCGCGCCGGGCGGCCTTTACCGCCGTGTTGAGCATGGGGTGCATGATTGTGTAAAGAACGATGCGATTTCCTGGGAATTTTACCGTGAACCTGCCTGCAAACCCGCCTGATTCTTGCCCCGCACCGACACCGGCCTGTCTCGACGACGTCCGCATCGTCCTGGTGGAGACCAGTCATCCGGGCAACCTGGGGGCCGTGGCCCGGGCCATGAAGGTCATGGGCCTGTCCGACCTGCGCCTGGTCTCGCCTGGCTGTGCCATGGATGACACTGCCCTGGCCCGGGCCTCTGGCGCGGCGGATGTGCTCATGGCCGCGCGGATCCATGACGATCTGGCGGACGCCCTGGCGGATACGGTGCTGGCCGCGGCCTGCACGTCCCGACGCCGGGATCTGCCCCATCCCGCCTACACCCCCCGACAGGCTGCACCGGCTTTGCTGGCCCATGCCCTCTCCGGCCCAGTGGCCCTGGTCTTCGGCTCCGAGGCCTTCGGACTGTCCAACGCCCAGCTCATGCACTGTCGCTGGCTCATCAACATCCCCACCAACCCGGATTACGCCTCCCTGAACCTGGGTGCGGCGGTGCAGGTGCTGACCTACGAACTGCGCAGCAGCCTGGCGGACGCGCCCCTGGATCTACCGACCTTCGCGCCCGCCAGCCACCAAGCCCAGGAAGCCCTGCTGCACGAGCTGGAACGCACCCTGGTGGGCATCGCCTTTCTCGACCCGGCCCAGCCCAAACGTCTGATGCCCCGCCTGCGGCGTTTTTTTGCCAAGGCCGGCCTGGAGAAGGAAGAGGTAGCCATCTGGCGGGGCATCCTCAGCGCCATCCCACGCAAAAACGCGCCATGAACGTTCATGTTTGACTGAATTGCTCGGGAATAGGGAAAATTCGCTCCTTAACCCTTTTTGAATATTCCGATGTTCGACAGACTGCGGGAAGACATCCAGGTGGTGTTCGACCGGGACCCGGCGGCACGCACCTTCTTCGAGGTGCTCACCACCTACCCAGGGCTGCATGCCATTCTCTGGCATCGCTTCTCCCATGGCCTGTGGAACCAGGGCTTCAAGTGGCTGGCCCGTCTGTCCAGCACCCTGGCACGCTGGGTCACGGGCATCGAGATCCATCCCGGCGCCCGCATCGGGCGCCGGGTCTTCATCGACCACGGCATGGGCGTGGTCATCGGCGAGACGGCGGAGGTGGGTGACGATTGCACCCTCTACCACGGTGTCACCCTGGGGGGCACTTCCTGGCGCAAGGGCAAGCGGCACCCCAGTCTGGAGGCTGGCGTCATCGTCGGTGCCGGCGCCAAGGTGCTGGGGCCGATCAATCTGGGGCCCGGTGCCAAGGTGGGCTCCAATGCCGTGGTGGTGAAGGACGTCCCCGCCGGCGCCACGGCCGTGGGCATACCCGCCCGCATCCTGCTCAACGATTCCGACGAGGCCCGGGAAGAGAAGGCCCAGCAGATGGGTTTCTCCGCCTATGGCGTGGGGGCGGACATGAACGATCCCATGGTGAAGGCCGTGCACGGCCTCATCGATCACTCGGTCAGTACCGACAAACGCCTGGAATGGGTCGTGGCCGAACTGCTGCGGCTGGGGGCCCGTCCCGAAGACGGCCCGCCGGCAGATCGCTTTGATCCGGATTCCCTGAACCACATGGTGGACTGAATTTAATTGCGCCGAATAGTTGACTGTTTTAATCGGGATTAGTAGAGTGGCAACACTCTATCCCACCGTACGAGGCTCACCATGCGTCTGACGACCAAAGGCCGTTTTGCGGTAACCGCCATGATCGACCTGGGCATGCGGCATCAGCGCGGTCCCGTGACCCTGGCAGGCATCAGCGAGCGCCAGCACATCTCCCTGTCCTACCTGGAGCAGCTCTTCGGACGTCTGCGCCGCCAGGGTATCGTGGACAGCGTGCGGGGTCCCGGTGGCGGCTACACCCTGGCCCGCGCCATGGACGACATCACCGTGGCCTGCATCATCCGCGCCGTGGACGAGCCCATCGACGCCACCAAGTGTGGCGGCCTGGGCAACTGTCATGATGACCGGGAGTGCATGACCCACGAGTTGTGGATGGGTCTCAACGCCCATATCTACCAGTACCTGGAATCTGTGCGCCTGGGCGATCTGGTGCGCAAGGAGCTGAAAAGAGAAGCTGAGGAGATGCGTACCGCCGCCAGTGCAGCACGCAAAAAAGGTCAGCACATCGTCGGTTCCGCTGAATTGAAGGCCGTGGTTCACGGTTGATCACCCAAAAAAGGTTCAAACATGGTCAAGACCCCCATTTACCTCGACTATTCCGCCACCACTCCGGTGGATCCCCGGGTAGCCGCAAAGATGATTCCCTATCTCACGGAGAAATTCGGCAACCCCGCCTCCCGTTCCCACAGCTTTGGCTGGGAGGCCGACGAGGCGGTGGAACAGGCCCGGGCGGATGTGGCTGCCCTGGTGCGGGCCGACCCTCGGGAGATCGTCTGGACCTCCGGCGCCACCGAGTCCAACAACCTGGCCATCAAGGGTGCCGCCCAGTTCTACAAGGGCAAGGGCAAGCACCTGATCACCGTGAAGACCGAGCACAAGGCCGTACTGGATACCTGCCGCGAACTCGAACGCCAGGGCTTCGAAGTCACCTATCTGGACGTCACCGCAGAGGGTCTGCTGGACCCGGAAGTCTTCAAGGCCGCCCTGCGCCCGGATACCATCCTGGCCTCGGTGATGTTCGTCAACAACGAGATCGGGGTCATCCAGGACATCCCCACCCTGGGGGAGATCTGCCGCAGCAAGGGCGTGCTCTTCCATGTGGATGCCGCCCAGGCCGCGGGCAAGGTGGACATCGACCTGTCCAGGCTGAAGGTGGATCTCATGAGTTTTTCCGGCCACAAGGCCTATGGCCCCAAGGGCATTGGCGCCCTGTACGTACGGCGCAAGCCCCGGGTACGTCTGGAGGCCCAGATGCATGGCGGCGGCCACGAGCGGGGCATGCGCTCCGGCACGCTGCCCACCCATCAGATCGTGGGCATGGGCGAGGCCTTCCGCATCGCCCGGGAAGAGATGCAGGCCGAGACCGAGCGCATCCGCATGCTGCGGGACAAGCTGCTGCGGGGCCTGGCGGACATCGAAGAAGTGCACGTCAACGGCGACATGGAGGCCCGTATCGCCGGCAACCTGAACATAAGCTTCAACTTCGTGGAGGGGGAATCCCTGATGATGGCCATCAAGGACCTGGCCGTCTCCTCCGGTTCCGCCTGTACCTCTGCCAGCCTGGAGCCTTCCTACGTACTCAAGGCCCTGGGCCGCAACGACGAGCTGGCACACAGTTCAATCCGTTTCACCATCGGCCGCTTCACCAGCGAGGAAGAGATCGATTACACCATCAAGCTGCTGCACGAGAAGATCAGCAAGCTGCGGGAAATGTCCCCCCTGTGGGAGATGTACAAGGACGGTATCGACCTCGACAGCGTACAGTGGGCGGCCCACTGAGATTTACGGCACAGGGGGCCACGCTGCTGCAGCCTGTCCCCGGTCCCGACGACGATAGGAGCAAACAATGTCTTACAGCGACAAGGTCCTGGACCACTACGAAAATCCCCGCAACGTGGGTTCCTTCACCAAGGAGGATGCGGATGTGGGTACCGGCATGGTGGGTGCCCCTGCCTGCGGTGACGTCATGAAACTGCAGATCAAGGTGAACGAGCAGGGCATCATCGAGGACGCCAAGTTCAAGACCTACGGCTGCGGTTCCGCCATTGCCTCCTCCTCCCTGGTGACCGAATGGGTCAAGGGCAAGACCCTGGACGAGGCCATGGACCTCAAGAACACCCAGATCGCCGAGGAATTGGCCCTGCCACCGGTGAAGATCCATTGTTCCATCCTGGCGGAGGACGCCATCAAGGCCGCCGTTGCCGACTACAAGCAAAAGCACGGCGCCGCCGCCGGAGTTTCCGAATACACCGCCTGTAACCCACCCAAGGAGCACTGACATGGGAGCCGAGACCTGCGCCGTCCCCGAAGGCATGCCTGCCGATATTTCCCAACTGAGCATGGGCCCGGCCACTGCCGCCGCCGTGACCCTGTCCGACCGGGCCGTGAAACACATCCAAGACTTCCTCGACAAGCGAGGCAAGGGCCTGGGCATCAAGCTGGGGGTGCGCACATCCGGCTGTTCCGGCATGGCCTACAAGCTGGAGTTCGTGGATGAGGAAGACCCCGAGGACCAGAAATTTCAGTATCAGGGTGTCACCGTCTATGTGGACCCCAAGAGCCTGTCCTATCTGGCCGGTACCGAGCTGGACTACGTGCGGGAGGGCTTGAACGAAGGTTTTCAGTTCAACAACCCCAACGTCAAGTCCCAGTGCGGTTGCGGGGAATCCTTCAACGTCTGAACCCGCTGCAGACAAAAGGCAGCGCCAGACGGCAGCAAACCCTCGCTGCCGTCATGCCGGCGGTGGCCTGAATCCACACGGCCACGCAAGCCGGCCCCCATGTACTTGGACACATGAGGGCCGCAGCACCCAAGCCGGGTCGGCGCTGCAGCCCCTGTCGCCACGCCCCAGCCTCTTTATCACTCTCTTTTCAGTCAGTTCCCATCCCTGCCCTCCAGTCTCGATTTCTCGCCATGTCCCTCGACTTCAACCAGGAC